>CAZWPZ010000219.1:0-1835 GCA_964636005.1 uncultured Eudoraea sp. | reverse complement strand
TATTACCAATAGACCTCAGTTTTGGACCTCCTTGATAAAAGAAATAAGAAAAGTATATAAAGGGAAACTCACTTATGCAGCCAATTGGGACGAATATAAAAGAACTCCTTTTTGGCAAGACTTGGATTATATAGGGATAGATGCCTATTTTCCACTTTCAAGCGCCAGAACACCTTCAGTAGACCAATTAAAAGAAGGATGGAAACCCTGGAAAGACGAAATTGTAGCACTGTCCGAAAGAACTTCCAAACAAGTGCTTTTTACTGAATTTGGCTATCGCAGTATGGATTATACCGCCAAGAAACCATGGCTGGTAGATAGGACACAGGAGGGAGTTAATCTAGAAGCTCAGGCAAATGCAAAACGTGCAATTTTTGAAGAGTTTTGGTCAGAAGACTGGTTTGCAGGAGGTTTCGTTTGGAAATGGTTTATAGAACACGAAGAAGCTGGCGGAATAAATGATAACCGATTTACTCCTCAAAATAAACCGGCTGAAGAAATTATCAAAAGTTTTTACAAAAAAGGATAATACCGGTTTTAGGATTATAAATTTCTTGTCTCACTTGTTATTTGGCAACATATTTGATAAACTTTGTAGAAAAGTTGATTCCGTGCATCGTTACCTCATTTTTTTCGGTTTACTTCTGTTCTGTTTCCAAATGCTGGCCCAGGATTCATTATTTGTCGCCATTGCCGAAAAAGGAGATGGGATTTATTCTTTTCTAAGAAAAAATGGGGTGGATCCTTATGATTCGTATAACGATTTTATTGCCTTAAATGAGGCTAAACTCAAGGATAGCACACACCTATTAGAAGGGATAGCGTATACAATTCCAGTAAAAGAGGTAGAATCTAAAAAAAGTAGTTCCAAGGCTGATACCTATACTACATACGAGATATTCGGGAAGAAGCACGAGAAGGTATTCCCTAAAAGTAAGCGTTTAAATGGTACTGTTTATTATTTGGTTTCCGGACATGGAGGCCCGGATCCTGGAGCGATGACAAAGTACAAAGGAAGGTCGATTTCCGAAGACGAATACGCTTATGATATTACCCTGCGGATGGCGAAAGAATTGCTATCTCATGGGGCATTGGTATACATCATTGTTCGCGATAAGAATGATGGAATACGAGATGCCAAAATTTTAAAAATGGATAAAGATGAAGTCGTATATCCGAATAAAAAGATTCCTTTAAACCAGAAATTGCGATTAGAGCAGCGGGTATCTGTGGTAAACGAATTGTATAAAAAACATAAGGGTAAACATCAAAGACTGCTCGTGACCCATATAGACAGTAGAAGCACTGGACAAAATATAGACGTTTTCTTCTATCATCATGAAAAGAGTAAGAATGGCAAAAGGCTAGCAGAAAGTATACATCAAACATTTAAAAAGAAGTATGAGAGATACCAGCCAAACCGCTCCTATACGGGAACTTTTGAAGATAGATCTGGCTTATATGTGGTCAAGAAAACGCTTCCGGCAATGGCTTTTATTGAAATCGGAAATATTAGAAATTCGAAAGACCAAAAGCGTATTTTGGACTACGATAACAGACAAGCCCTGGCTAAGTGGATATCGGAAGGGATTATTTTGGATTATGAATCGAGTACAACAAAATAATCATATTTTGGCTTGAATTTTCTTTTGATAGTATTCGTATAGTTGCGTTGGTCCTGCACCCATAGTTTTTTGAAGATGAATCATCCCGAAGTAATACTGTAGCTTAAAAGTTCCAATTTTTTCATATTTCCTCGCAGACGTCATCACATGATGGGATTGTACTTTGAATTTCGTAGACTTGTAGAGCCTGCTAATAAATTCATTATCCTC
>CAZWPZ010000218.1:0-1913 GCA_964636005.1 uncultured Eudoraea sp. | reverse complement strand
CTCATTGCCTGTATAAATTTTATGAATCTGAGCACAGCCCGTAGTGAGAAACGGGCTAAGGAAGTTGGTATTAAAAAAGTAGTTGGGGCAAATAGACGAGGCCTAATAATGCAATTTATTGGCGAATCCACCTTGCTTGCTTTTTTAAGTACAATTTTGGCCTTTTTTATAGTAGAGCTTAGTCTACCCAGATTTAATCAATTAGTAAACAGGGAATTACAAATTGAATATGAAAATCCTGTACTATGGATGGTCGTCCTGGTTGTTGTGCTGGTTACAGGACTTTTGGCAGGCAGTTATCCGGCTTTATATCTTTCTTCCTTTCGTCCGGTTTCGGTATTAAAGGGCACTTTTCGAAAAGTGAATGCTCTTATTACACCACGGAAGTTGCTGGTGGTTACTCAATTCTCGGTGGCTATAATATTAATTACGGCCACTATTGTGGTGAAGCGGCAATTGCATCATGTACAAAATAGACAATCCGGGTATCAAAAAGAGCAACTGGTTTACACAACTATCGAAGGAGAGATATTAGAAAATTATCAGCTGATTAAGCGGGATCTTATTTCTTCCGGAACTGCTACGGCGGTAACGAAAACAATGTCACCTATTACTGAAAACTGGAGTAATTCCTGGGGTATGGATTGGGATGGCAAAGATCCTGATGACCACACTTTAATTCATAGATTTAGTGCAGATGAGGATGCGGTAAAGACCTTTGGACTAGAGTTAATTGAGGGTCGCGATTTTAACCATACCGAATATCCAACCGATTCTACAGCCATGATCATAAATGAAACGGCTGTAGCACATATGGGTTTTAAAGAGCCTATTGGACAAATTATTGGCGATATGGGAGAAAAATGGAAGGTTATAGGTGTAATAAAGGATTTTGTTATGAGTTCCCCATTTCAACGTGTACACCCTATGATTATCCATGGTAAATACGGAGGAAATATAGTCAATATAAGACTGAACAAGGAGCAAAACATGCGCGAGAATTTGGCCATGGCAGAAGCTATTTTTAAAAAATATAATCCAGCCTATCCGTTTGAATACAAATTTGTGGATGAAGAATATGGAAAGAAATTTGCAAGCGAAAGGAGAACAGAAACACTAGCTTCCCTGTTTACTACCCTTACCATTTTAATTTCGTGTCTGGGCTTATTTGGCCTAGCAAGTTATATGGCAGAGAATAGGATTAAGGAAATTGGTGTAAGAAAAGTACTGGGTGCCACCGTTACCAATATAGCTACTCTCTTTTCGATGGACTTTTTAAAGCTTGTGGCGATTGCATTTTTTATAGCAGTACCCATTTCCTGGTATGCTATGGATAGTTGGTTAAGCGATTTTCAGTATCGAATAGAAGTGTCTTGGTGGAATTTTCTTTTGGCAGGAATATGTGCCCTGTCCATAGCCTTAATAACAGTCAGCTATCAGGCTATAAAGGCGGCTCTGAATAATCCGACTAAAAGTCTGAGAACCGAATAATCGTCCTTTTGTGTTCTATGGAACTTCCTATTGTATTCTAATTTATGGGAATTGTTTTGGTGCTATTAATTAAGAACACAACTAGAAATTAGTTACCAACATAAGCCTTCACTCCTGAACAATAAGGTTCTCTTTTAAATGATAAGGCTTAGGAATAGGCTGTAATTCTGGTTTTAAGCGCATATACTCTTGCCATCTGTAAGATTCCAGAACATCGGCCATTGCCGAGGTTTCTCTACTAGATATCTGCCTTAGTAAGTCGTATTTGGCTTTAGACGATAAGTTCTGATTCTGTTCAATACTTTGTCGTTTGACCAAAAATTTGGCTACAGTAAGTTGAAAAGCTGCTGCTTGATTGGCTCCCATAACGAGTCTAGGTTGGTATTTGGCAGTAATTTCTTTGGCCTTAAAGCGGATGTTCC
>CAZWPZ010000217.1:0-14698 GCA_964636005.1 uncultured Eudoraea sp. | reverse complement strand
ACATTATTTTTCATGCAGTTAAGAAAAGGTCAATATTTTAAGAAAGACTAAGGTCATTGGTAAAGCGTACTAAAGGTCAAGTAGAGTTGTTGTTATCTCATTAGAACGTTGTCTAGAAGTTTTTTAATCGTAGATGTTTCGTACTGTAAAAACCTGATATACTCCTTCGTACTCCTTTTAATTGGTGAGATCGGACCCATACACCTAATTAGTATAGTTTGCTTTTTAGTGTTGGAGAAAGATAGGTTTTTTTACTTGTAGTGACAAGTTATGCTTTTTCCAATATAGTTATGTCATCAGATTTTGAACTAGAAAAGGAACATAGCTTTGTCCATAGTTTTAAGGACACCTCTTATTACTGGACAGTCGACTTGTTCCTATCATTGGTAAGCAACGGAATCTATCATAGTGCAATTACTTCATCTTTTTTTTTTAACCTTTTAACTTATAGTACGATTTCTTAGGAATTCTGCTAAACGCAAAAATAATAGACCAAGGTAGTTTCGATGTTGTTTTATCTTTAAACATAAACTCTTGGTCCAATTTTTCTTCCCTCAATTGGATGCTCCCCTACTTTTGAGATGAAATCGAAAAATCCATTAGTTATGAAATTACGAATCGATTTAATTGAAATAGGCCGTTTTTTAATTTGTTTTAGCATTGCCTGCATAGGTTGGCTATATATGTGGAATACAGGCTCTATTTTTTAAACAGTATTAAACTTTAAAACAGATTTATGAAGACAGTTTTACTTATTAAAAATATCTATTTAGAAGGATTTAAAAATATTGGCAATTTTGTGGTGCGTAACTATTTTAAAGGATTTATGTGGTTTACCATGTCCATGTTTACCATCGTTCTATATGCCTTTTTATTTAGAGTTTTTACAGGATTTCCATTTGACTAGTCGGTATTATGTTCAGCGATAAAGGGATTTCTTTGAATGGCTATTTTGCCTTAGCTACATGTTTTCTGGCTGCGTCTTTTGTATTGAGCATAAATGTCTTATTGCAAATTGCTTAATGCCTGTTTTACAATCCGAAAAGGCTGGGCAACCAAAGGCTTAGGAAAGGGAAATAGGTTATAAAAAACAATGCTAGAACCATTACTAAAAATAATGGTAGTAGCGGTTTAATTACTTTCTCAATTGTGGTGTTTGCGATTCCAACACCAACAAATAGCACGGAACCTACAGGTGGTGTACAAAGACCGATACACAAATTAAGGATCATTATTATTCCAAAATGCACCGGATCTAACCCTAATTTTGTTACAATCGGTAAGAAAATAGGTGTGAAGATCAATACTGCTGGTGTCATATCCATAAACACCCCTACCACTAGAAGAATCAGATTTATTATTAGTAAAATAGTGATTTTATTGTCACTAATACTCAATAGACCTGAACTGATATCCTGGGGTATATTTTCATAAGACAAGGCCCATGACATGCTCATAGACGCCCCTATTAACAACATAACTATTGCAGTGGTTGCAGCAGAATCCAAAAGTATGTCCGGCAAGTTTTTTAGGTTTATCTTACGGTAAAGAACACCCAAAATAAGACTGTAAAGAACTGCAACTGCTGAGGCTTCCGTTGCTGTAAAAATTCCAGTTACAATTCCACCAATAACGACCACAAGCATTAACAAACTAGGGAGTGCATCAATAAATGTTTTTACAATACTTCTTAGATTACTTCTCTCGCCTAGTTTATATCCTTTTTTCTTTGCCCATATAGAAGCGACAATCATAAGAAATAGTCCTGTTAGAATGCCTGGGATATACCCAGCCAGAAAAAGAGCAGCAATGGAGGCACCCCCGCTAGCCAATGAATAGACAATAAGCACGTTGCTTGGAGGAATAAGTAAACCTGTTGTGGCAGAAGTTATATTTACCGCAGCACCAAATTCTTTCGAATAGCCATCGTTTTCCATTTCTGGACCCAAAATACTACCCATGGCAGAAGCGGAAGCCATGGCAGAACCAGCAATAGCACCCATGAGCATTGCCGAAATTATATTTATCAGGGCCAATCCCCCGGGTAAAGCTCCAACCAGTGTTTTGGCAAATGCAATAAGTTTATGGGCAATTCCTCCTTTATTCATCAGTTCACCCGAAAGAATAAAAAAGGGTATTGCCAAAAGTGCAAAGCTATCCAGACCAGTTCCTATTCGTTGCGATACCGTAGTTAGTGCGGGCATCATGGGGATGCTGACCAGCATGGTTAATAAGGCTGAAATTGCAATGCTCCACGCCACAGGAGTCCCAATTGCCAAAAGAGTAATAAAACTAAATATTAAGACTAAAATGGGTAGATAATCCATAGGTTATTGGTTGTCTAAAATATCCGACACTTTGTAATATATGATTAGGATACCGCTTAGGGGGATACACATATATACCCATGCCAGCGGTATTTGTAAAGCAGGGGAAAACTGATCTAAAATATGTGTTATATACACTAATCGAAACCCTCCTAAAATCATAGCGAAGAACGCGAAAAGAATAATGATTACTTGTACCATAAATTTTAACCTTGCCTGTGTTTTTTGGGAGAATCGCCTCGGAACTATGTCGATGGCCACATGCTTATTTTGACCTGCAACAAATGCGGCCCCCAAAATACCAATCCAAATCATTAAATACCTCGCAAGTTCATCCGTAAAAGAACTTGGTTCTCCCAGAAAAAACCTGCTAAATACCTGCCATAGTACATTGATAACCATCAGACTCATTATGAGTACCAGTATTTTTCCAAGGGCGCTATTTATTTTTTTTCTAAGCTTCATTTCGTATTCTGAATATCTTCAATAATCTTATATATCTCCGGGTCGCTTTTATACTGAGACAATAAGCCTTCAAGTTTTTTAGTGAACAAAGTCTTGTCTGGTGTGATAATGGTAACTCCGGCTTTTTCTACGGCAGCGAGGGCTTCCTCTTCCGATTCTCTCCATAGTTTTCTCTGATATTCTACGGAGGCATTAACTGCTTCATTAAGCCAGTTCCTTTCCTGTTCATTTAATTTATCCCACAAATGTGTGCCTGCCAATAGAACATCCGGTAGTACGGTGTGTTCATCCAGGGAGTAATATTTGCATACTTCATAGTGTCTGGATAAATAGAAACTCGGTGGATTATTTTCGGCACCATCCACAACACCTTGCTGTAAGGAAGTGTATAATTCTCCCCAGGAAATTGGGGTGGGTGAGCCACCGAGACCATTCACCATGTCCATGGCAGTAACACTTTCCATCACCCGTATTTTAAGACCTTTTAGGTCCTCTGGTTGGTTTATAGGTTTATCTTTTGTATAAAAACTTCTGCTACCCGCGTCGTAATAGCCTAACCCCTTCAATCGGTACTTAATACCATCGTTAAGGAGCATTTTTCCAATAGGGCCATCGAGAACCTGGAAGGAATGTTCCCTGTCTCTAAAAAGGTAAGGAAGGCCTAAAACTTTCATTTTAGGAGCAAAATTCTCAAGAACACCCACAGAAACCTTAGTCATATCCAAACTGCCAATTTGAAGTAACTCTAAACACTGTCTTTCAGTACCTAATTGTTGACTAGGGTAGATTTCTAATCGCAACTTCCCATCAGAACGTCTCTCTAAGTCTTCTCCTAGCATAACCATAGCCCGGTGTACAGAATGATTGACATCTAAACCATGGGCGAGTTTTATGGTTTTGTGATCTTTCAAGGAGGAACATCCCACAAAGAATATGGAAATAATCGAAATAGCAAAAAATTTTCGCAACGCTTTATTGACTATAAAGTTTAGGTGTGAATATAGTTGTTTTATTAACTACAAACAATGAATACATATTATCGACGAAGAAGTTGATAATATACTGGTGATTCTGGTGGTGTTGGTGTTCAAAATTGGTTACAGCAGCTTCTCAAGGAAATGACCTCGACATAGTTGTTGAGGTATAATTTACAAGAGATATTAAGAGGTTAAGGTTTTATTTTTCAGGTAAGATTAAGGGAATTGAGATGCCAAATTGGTCTAAAAGAAACCAAGGCCGGCCAATATTAAGCAAACTACAACTGCAGCTAATATTAGAACCAAAACTACTACCATGACACTTAAGAATCCGTTGAGTACTCGAGTACCAAATGTTATTTGATCTTCCATAATTCCTTTAATTTACAACAATTTAAGCAATATTGGTAATTTCTAATCGTGATATTGCTTTAATTCGACTAAAAGTAAATTAATACTTATCAAGGGAATAATACCTCAATCAGGAAGGTACAATGGAAGGCAGAATTAGTCTTTATCCTTCACAATACCCAACTTTTTGCTAATTTCTTCTAATGAGATTCCCTTTGTTTCGGGCATCATAAATAGAACAAAAAGAAGTTGCAGAACCATCATAAAAGCAAAGAATAGGAAAATCGGCCAGGGATTGTCTTTAAAGATGCCTTTATCGGCATCTAAAAATATAGGAGTTATTAGGGTGATTATTGCAGCAAAGACCCAATGTGTACCGGTACCCCAGGCCTGTCCGAAGGCTCTAACCTTATTGGGAAATATTTCGGAAATAAATACCCATATAACTGCTCCTTGTCCGACAGCATGGGAGGCAATAAATACAAGAATAAATACCAAGAGCAAAGTAGAACTAGCTCCCGAATAAAAGCACCACCCAACCATAGACAGACTTAGAATATATCCTAGAGAACCGATTTTCATTAGTTGTCTTCGGCCCATTTTATCTATTAGGCGTATTCCAAGAAGGGTAAAAATTAAGTTAACTACACCTATGGAAATAGAACTAAACAGAGATTCTTTAGCTGCTAATCCCGCTCTTTCTAATATTTCAGGGGCGTAGTATAAGACAAAGTTAATTCCGGATAACTGATTAAAAAATGCAAGTAGAAAAGCCAAAAGTAAAGGTGTCTTGTATTTCAAGGTAAACAGACGTTCCTTTGATGCGTCTAGATGCGAGGCCGACTTGATCTCTTCTAGTTTTTGAATAGCATGTTCTGAGGTTGTTACCTGTTCGAGCGATTTTAGCGCTTTTTTATTGTCTTTTTTAAAGATTACGAGCCAACGAGGACTATTCGGTATTTTGAGAACCATTAGGCTATATATTAGAGCAGGTATGGCTTCTACACCTAACATCCAACGCCAGTCGTTAGCACCGTCGAATCCTTTTAAAAGATAATTAGAAATAAAGGCTAAAAATATTCCAAAAACGATATTGAATTGGTAAAGTGCTACTAATTTCCCTCTGTTTTTTGAGTCAGAAATTTCAGAAATATAAATAGGAGCCGCAACGGAGGAAGCACCTACGCCCAAGCCTCCTATAAAGCGGAAAAAGGAAAACATATAAGGGTCTACAGCCATAGCAGAACCCATGGCAGAAACAAAATACAATACGCCAATCCAGAACAAAGTCTTTTTTCTTCCAAACTTATTACATGGGACTCCACCGAATAAGGAACCGATTACTGTACCCCAAAGTGCCATGGACATAATAAAAGTGCCATGAAACCAGGGCGAGGTGTTCCAAAGAGCTTTAATTGGCAGATTAGCGCCACTGATTACTACCGTGTCAAATCCAAATAAAAAACCTGCCAAGGCAGCAGTAAGTGAAATGCGAAATATTCGTTTATCCATGGTTTGTTGGTTTTGGTAAAGCTAGAAAAAAAAAGATACTTAGAGGAATTAGATTTAGAGGGCGGCTGTTTTGACCTTCAAGGAATCTAATAATTTTGAATGCTTGTCTTTATACTTTGGCTTTTCCTCTTTCTTAATTGCAGGTCCTCGAAATTCTGCCGGCGCATGTGGTTTATTTTGTGGAGACGATTTTGTTTCTTGAGGATTCTGTTTGCAACAAAGCAAACAAATGAAAGATAAAAGATAGATATAAGGGGCACGTTTCATCTGTCTCGATTTAAATTCACTCAGAGAAAAGAAAACAAAAAATGAATCTTCTTAGAAAGGGCATTCGCTACTTGGAGAATACTTCTTTCTATAAACGATTCTTAAGTAATTTACGGATGTGAGATGCAATTTGGATGCTTGCGCCACTCATGTTTGCCACATAATTAGAATTGATATGACCGATATGCGCTCTTTTATGCTTATCACTTAAGAAGCTATTGGCGACCGAAGAAAACTCTTTGGCAGAAGTGATAGATACAATACCCCCTAATTTTACCAGGTCTTCTGCTTCTTTAAATCCTTTGTATTTTGGGCCTATTACCACAGGAATGCCAAATGCCGCAGGTTCCAGGGTATTGTGCAGGCCGGTTGCAAAACCACCTCCCACATAAGCCACATCCGCATAGCTATAAATTTTGGTTAAAAGACCTATGGAGTCTACAATGAGAACCTCACTTTTTGAAGCTTCGTCGGCACTGTATTCTGATAATAATAGCGCTGGTTTGCTTAGCTTGCCTTTTAATCTATTTATATGGCTGGCGTTTATATTATGAGGTGCAATTATAAAAGTGACATTTCCCTCAACAGCATTGATATAGGGCACCAGAATTTTTTCATCTTCTGGCCAACTGCTCCCAATGACAAAACACAGAGAGTCTTTCTTAAATACTTCCGCGAAATCTAAATGGTTATTTTGCGTGACAATTTTAGAGACTCTGTCAAATCGGGTGTCGCCGCAAATAGAGACCCTTTTGTAGTCTATACTGTGCAACAAACTTTGGCTTTCCTGATTCTGCACAAAAATATGTTCGAAGGTAAACAACGCTCTTCTCATAAAGCCACCATACCATCTGAAATAGCTTTGTTTTTTATTGAAGATGGCAGAAAATAAGATACTTGGAATTTGGTTTTGGTCTAGCTTTCGCAGCATATTCGGCCAGATTTCATATTTGATGAAAATAGCGAGAACTGGATTGACAATTGTAATGAATTTTGCCGCATTTTGACTGGTATCCAGAGGGAGGTAAGTAATGTAATCGGCAATATGGCTGTTCTTTTTTACTTCATATCCGGAAGGGGAAAAAAAGGAAAGGAGGTATTTATGAGAGGGGAAGTCTTCTTTTAATTTTTCCAAAACAGGAAGTCCTTGCTCATACTCTCCCAAGGAAGCAGCGTGAATCCAAATGATTTTATTTTCCTTTTTAATACTTTTTTTAAGAGAGTCAAATACGTCTCTTCGGCCTGTTGTGAAAAGTCTAATTTTAGAATTAAAAAGGGAGATAATCCTCAGAAAGAAGGAAATAATTAATACCAGAGTATTGTAAACAAAAAACACTAGAATAGGATTTATGGCTAATTTAAGCTTCTTTAGAACATTCATTGCCATCGGTCACATAATTTTGTAATTTTGAACAATCAAATCCACAGAATGAGAAAGCTTCAAATGGTTGACTTAGTAGGTCAGTACCAAGAAATAAAGAAAGAAGTTGATGAAGCAATAGAAGGGATTCTAAATACCGCTGCTTTTATTAATGGCCCCGAAGTTCACCAGTTTCAAAATGATTTAGAAAAGTATTTAGGCGTTAAGCATGTAATTCCCTGTGCAAATGGCACAGACGCCTTGCAGATTGCTATGATGGGTCTGGGTCTTAAACCCGGAGATGAGGTTATTACGGCCGATTTTACTTTTGCGGCCACGGTAGAGGTTATTGCCCTTTTAAATCTGACTCCGGTTTTAGTAGATGTAGAACTAGACAGCTTTAACATCGATCCTTTGGCGATAGAAAAAGCTATTACTCCAAAAACTAAGGCAATAGTTCCGGTTCACTTATTTGGAATGTGTGCAAATATGGATGCCATAATGGATATTGCCAAAAAGCACAATTTATTTGTGATTGAGGATAACGCTCAGGCCATAGGAGCAAACTATACTTCAGCCAACGGCACGAAGCAAAAGGCTGGAACTATTGGTCATGTAGCTTCTACTTCCTTTTTTCCCTCTAAAAATCTAGGGTGTTATGGAGATGGAGGAGCAATATTTACCAATGATGATTCTTTGGCTCACACAATTAGAGGTATCGTAAACCATGGAATGTATGTTCGTTATCATCACGATGTGGTTGGCGTAAATTCCAGGTTGGATACTATTCAGGCTGCGGTACTAAAGGCAAAACTGCCACATTTGGATACGTATTGTAACAAAAGAAGACAGGCAGCTTCGAAGTATATGCGTGCGCTTGGCGGACACAGTTCCATTATAATCCCGTCCGCATCTAAGCAGTGCGAGGGCATTTGTGATTCTTGCGATTGTCATGTTTTTCATCAGTTTACCCTGCGTATACTCGATGGAAAAAGAGACGCCTTAGCAGCCTATCTTTCAGAAAATGGAGTTCCACATGGTATTTACTATCCAATACCATTGCATAAACAAAAGGCTTATGCAGATGACCGGTATAAGGAGGAGGATTTCGTTATAACCAACCAACTGGTAAAGGAAGTTATTTCATTACCCATGCATACCGAACTAGACGATGAACAAATTGGCTATATTTCAGATATGATCCTTGATTTTTTAAATAAGTAATCTGTTTATTAGCATTCTTTGCCACCTTGTATACTTCAAGTTTGGTTTAAACGTTAAGTTTAAACTAAAGTCAAGCATTTAACATTTTATTCATGAAAATATTAGTCACTGGTGGTTTGGGTTTTATCGGATCCCATACTGTTGTAGAACTTCAAAATAGTGGTTACGAAGTAATAATTATAGACGATTGCTCCAATTCTACCGAGAGTGTTTTAGAAGGTATAACCGCAATAACCGGGGTAAGACCTTTGTTCTACAAAATTGATCTAAAAGAAAAGTCAGAGGTGCAAGCCTTCTTTAAAGAACACCATGACATAGTAGGGGTTATACATTTTGCTGCTTCAAAAGCCGTTGGAGAAAGTGTTGAAAAACCATTGCTGTATTATGAGAATAATATTAATACCCTTGTTTATGTCTTGCAGGAAATACTAAAGTTAGATCAGGCCAATTTTATTTTTAGTTCTTCCTGTACCGTATATGGGCAAGCAGAGAAAATGCCGATTACGGAAGATGCTCCAGTGAAGCCAGCTGAATCTCCTTATGGAAACACAAAACAAATAGGAGAGGAGATAATTAGAGATACTTGTAAAGTTAGCCCAAATTTATCCGCAATATCGTTGCGGTATTTTAATCCAATGGGCGCACATCCTACAGCTCAGATTGGGGAATTACCGGTTGGCGTACCTCAGAATTTAGTGCCATTTATTACACAGACTGGTGTAGGTTTAAGACAGGAATTGTCTGTGTTTGGAGATGACTATCCTACTACCGATGGAACTTGTATACGAGACTATATACATGTAGTAGATTTGGCCAAGGCACATGTTATTTCCCTTAAGCGTTTGCTTGAAAAGGATAATGACGATAATTATGAGGTATTTAATATAGGAACAGGAGCAGGAAGTAGTGTTTTAGAAGTGATTTCAAGTTTTGAACGCGTATCCGGAGAATCCTTGCGATATAAAGTCGTTGGTCGCCGGGATGGCGATGTGATTTCGGCCTATGCGGATACAACAAAAGCAAATCAGGTATTAAATTGGAAAGCAGAATCTTCCTTGGATGAAGCAATGAAGTCCGCATGGGATTGGGAATTAAAAATAAGGTCCTAGTTTTCGTTTTGAGAATTTAGTACTAGGCAAAATCTTTACTCTTTACGAATGATTCCAGTAGCCAAGACTCTAAATGGTTTGTTGCAATTGGCAAGTCAAAACGAACTATACCATGCCCTAATTCAGCAATTATTAAAAGATTTTAATCTTGCAAGTTTAAAGATTGGAATTGGTCCGGACAATTCTCCGGAAGAGATTAAAAGTATCTTATCCAGAACATTAGAAATCCTTCTTGAGAGTAACGATCCGAAACTAGTGCAATTATTGTATGTGCTGGATATTCCCGAAGATACATTAAGTAGAACAATGGAACTGTCCGAATCTATGGTATTAGAACAACTATCTTTTGTAATCTTAAGAAGGGTATGGCAAAAAGTCTGGTATAGAAAATTTTACGAGTAATTTTCTAGAAATATACCCGAACAAATGGAATCCAAGGGCTGGAATAAATACTTCTACTGCTGTCGTATAGAACATCGTATTGCATACCAAAGGTGACATTGGGGGTGCTGTATCCCACTCCTAAAAATAGTGCGGTTGTCCAGTAATTTTCATCTAAGATAGGGGAATTTACAGCGTAGTTCGTTTGCACCCTTAGGGGTTGAAGCTCTGCAGACAACTGAATCTCGGGAATTGGATTAAAGAAATTTAGCCAGCTCGCACCATAAGCTGTAAATTCGGAGTCTCCAAATTTGGAATAATTGAAATTGAGTCCCAATCCGGTGGCATACATATTACTTACCCGATAAATGCCACTAGGGGACAGGCCTATATAAAAACTATCGTTTCCAAAACCGAGTCCTACAGCTCCTCCAAACCGTACATTCTGCCAAAATTCATTTTTCGGTCCTTGTGCAGAGGCATTGTGGTTCCCTAATATTAGGGTTCCGGTTAATATTATGAGGAATTTTGCATAATTGTTAAAGGTGAGCATAGAATTTTTTTGAATATATACACTTTTATATAAACTCATAAAGTATTAAATATTGTATTTTTGATGCAAATTTTTAATGTACAGAATTTGTGTTCATGGATAAGTATTCCTTTTTAAACACAGCTCATCCTTCTTTTTTTTCGGATCTCTATGATCGGTATTTGAATAATCCGGATAGTATTGAGCCTAGTTGGCGTGCTTTTTTTCAGGGGTTCGACTTTGGAATGGAGAATTCCTTGGAGGATTTAGTAGATGCTGATATCACGGAGACGGAAGTCCGCCTTAACGGGCAAACCGTTGCAGTTCCTGAAAACCTTCTGAAAGAGTTCCGCGTAGTAAAACTAATTGACGCCTATAGAAGCAGAGGGCATTTATTTACTAAAACCAACCCGGTAAGGGAACGAAGAAAGTATGTGCCCACTTTGGACTTAGAAAACTTTGGTCTTTCCAATAGTGATTTGGATACTGTTTTTAACGCTGGAGAGGTTATTGGCATTGGCCCGAATACCTTGGGCGACATAGTAAACCATCTGAAAAGGATTTATTGTGATGCAATAGGCGTTGAGTATATGTATATCCGGAAGCCAGAAAAGGTCCAATGGATTCAGGATTGGATAAATGTCAATGATAACCGACCGAAATTGGATGTTACCCAAAAAAAACACATTCTGAAAAAATTGAATCAGGCTGTTTCTTTTGAAGGGTTTTTACATACAAAATATGTGGGTCAAAAAAGATTCTCTTTAGAAGGCAACGAATCCTTAATACCTGCTGTGGATGCCATTGTGGAAAAAGCTGCAGAATTGGGTGTGAAGCAGTTCGTAATGGGAATGGCGCATAGAGGAAGATTAAACGTACTCACCAATATCTTTGGCAAATCAGCAAAAGATATTTTTAGCGAATTTGATGGGAAGGACTATGAGCAAGAAATTTTTGATGGAGACGTAAAGTATCATTTGGGATGGACTTCTGATCGTAAATCGGGGAATGGAAATAAAATAAATATGAATATTGCTCCAAACCCGTCCCATTTGGAAACCGTTGGAGCAGTAGTAGAAGGTATATCCAGAGCTAAACAAGACATGCACTATCCGGAGGATTTCTCTAAGGTCTTGCCGATAGTTGTTCATGGGGATGCTGCAATAGCCGGTCAGGGGATTATTTACGAAATGGTTCAGATGGCGCAATTGGATGGATACAAAACAAATGGTACCGTTCATATTGTAGTTAATAATCAAATAGGTTTTACAACGAATTATTTGGACGGGAGGTCTTCTACCTATTGTACCGATGTAGGCAAGGTAACCCTGAGTCCGGTACTACATGTAAATGCCGACGACGTGGAAGCAGTAGTTCATGCATCCTTATTTGCCTTAGAATATCGTATGCGATTTCAGGAAGATGTTTTCCTGGATCTTTTAGGGTATAGAAAATACGGGCATAATGAAGGTGATGAACCGAGATTTACCCAACCCAAGCTTTATAAGGCCATTGCCAAACACAAAAATCCCAGAGATATTTACGCTGCAAAGTTGATGGAGCAGAAAATTATTGATGAGGACTATGTAAAGAATCTGGAGTTAGAATATAAAGCAAGTCTCGAGGAGGAATTAGAAGATTCCAGAAAGGAGGACAAAACTATTATCACACCTTTCATGGCAGACGAGTGGAGTGGTTTTCAAAATGTCCGTGAATGGGAAATGATGGATGCCGTAAACACCTCATTTGAAAAGGAAAAGCTCGATAAAATTGCGAAAACGATAACGGAGTTGCCGAAAGATAAAAAGTTCCTCAGGAAAGTGGAACGTTTGGTCAGCGATCGGAAGAAAATGTATTTTGATACGGATAGATTGGATTGGGCAATGGGTGAATTACTCGCTTACGGCACCCTGCTGGAAGAAGGTTTCAACGTGCGGATTTCAGGACAGGACGTGGAAAGAGGTACTTTCTCGCATAGACATGCGGTAATGAAGGTTGAAGAAAGCGAAGAAGAAATAATGCTTCTCAACAGTCTTTCCGAAGATCAAGGGAGGTTTCAGATATACAACTCTCTATTATCAGAATACGGCGTTGTTGGTTTCGACTATGGGTATGCTATGGCTAGTCCCAATACTTTGACTATTTGGGAGGCGCAGTTTGGAGATTTTAGCAATGGTGCACAGATTATGATAGATCAATATATTTCGGCAGCAGAAGATAAATGGAAGTTGCAGAATGGTCTCGTAATGTTATTGCCACATGGATATGAAGGACAAGGTGCAGAGCACTCTTCGGCGAGGATGGAGCGGTATTTACAACTGTGTGCAAGAGATAATATGTATGTTGCGGATTGTAGTACACCAGCGAGTATGTTTCATATCTTAAGACGGCAAATGAAAGCTAATTTCAGAAAGCCACTTATCATTTTTACTCCGAAAAGTCTGCTGAGACATCCTAAAGCTGTTTCCAGTGTTAAAGAACTTTACGATGGATCTTTTCAGGAGGTAATTGATGACACTGAGGCAGATGTAAAAGGAGTAAAGTCTTTGGTCTTTTGTACCGGAAAGTTTTACTATGATCTATTGGCTTACAAAGAAGAAAATAACAGAAAGGATGTCGCTTTGGTTAGACTGGAACAGTTATTCCCAGTGCCTGAAGAGCAAATGTTGGCCATAATTGATAAATATAAAAATGCCGATGATATTGTTTGGGCGCAGGAAGAACCCCGGAACATGGGAGCTTGGAGTCATTTGGTTACCCATTTCTCCGAGGCACACAAGTTTCGTGTTGCATCCAGACGTTTTTATGCATCTCCTGCAGCCGGAAGTGCAGTTCGATCTAAAGCTAGACACCAGCAGGTAATTGATTATGTCTTTGACAAATCCAAGGACAATATGACACGTAAAAAATTAAAAACAAACAATACAAATTCTTAAGAGAATGATTTTAGAAATGAAGGTTCCTTCCCCGGGAGAGTCTATAACAGAAGTAGAAATCGCAGAGTGGTTGGTTAAAGATGGTGATTATGTAGAGAAAGATCAGGCAATTGCAGAAGTTGATTCAGATAAAGCAACCCTTGAACTACCAGCAGAGGAGAGTGGCACAATTACCCTCAAAGCTGAGGAAGGGGATGCCGTAGCCGTTGGTGAGGTAGTTTGCCTGATAGATACCAGTGCAGAAAAACCAGAAGGAACATCCGCAGAAAAAGAGGATGCTGCAAAGGACGAGAAGGCTGTAAAAGAAGAGAGTACTTCTTCTGCCCCGTCAAAAGTGGAAAAGAAAGAGGAGAAAGAAACCTATGCTAAAGGAAGTCCTTCTCCTGCAGCAAAGAAAATTTTAGATGAGAAAGGTATTGAGGCTTCAGCTGTTTCAGGTACCGGAAGAGATGGAAGAATAACCAAGGACGATGCAGTAAAAGCTGTACCTTCTATGGGAACGCCAACCGGTGGGAATAGAGGGGAAAAGAGGACGAAGTTATCCATGTTGCGCAGAAAGGTGGCAGAACGACTTGTCTCTGCCAAAAATGATACAGCCATGTTAACTACTTTTAATGAGGTAGACATGTCTGCAATATTTGAGTTGAGAAAAGAGTATAAGGAGACTTTTAAAGAAAAACATGGGGTAAGCTTGGGCTTCATGTCCTTTTTTACGAAAGCAGTAATCCGGGCATTGCAAATGTTTCCTTCTGTGAATTCTATGATTGATGGGAAAGAAATGATATCATTCGATTTTTGTGATATCAGCATAGCCGTGTCAGGTCCGAAAGGGCTGATGGTTCCTGTTATCCGAAATGCAGAAAATCTCAGTTTTCGCGGTGTTGAGGCAGAGGTTAAACGACTGGCTTTACGTGCACGGGATGGGAAAATAACGGTAGATGAAATGACAGGGGGAACATTCACTATTTCTAATGGTGGTGTGTTTGGTTCCATGTTGTCCACTCCAATTATCAACCCTCCTCAAAGTGGAATTTTGGGGATGCACAATATTGTTGAAAGACCAATTGTTAAGGATGGTGCTATCGCAATAGCTCCAATAATGTATGTTGCTTTGTCCTATGATCACAGAATAATCGATGGTCGGGAATCTGTAGGATTTCTTGTTGCAATAAAAGAAGCTCTGGAAAGTCCTACCGAATTATTGATGGATGGTGATGTGAAAAAGGCTTTGGAACTTTAGGGCTATTTTTTCAAGTA
>CAZWPZ010000216.1:0-3289 GCA_964636005.1 uncultured Eudoraea sp. | reverse complement strand
GCTACTAAGGTTCCCAAAATGGCCGCCAATAAATTCCTTAGAAAACTCATATATCACATATTACTTGGAGGCAAAGATAACTAAAGTAGTATTCTTCTTGAGGATATATCGACTTCCATCTACGCATTCTACTATCTACCTAAGCAAAATAAAATAAATCTGCTTTTCTTTTGTTTACTTTGTCTAATCTATGGCACACAAGAATTCTATTATACTATCTCTGGGAAGCAATATTGGAGAACGGCAATATCATCTTCAAAAGGCTATTTTTTTGCTGGGTGAAAGACTAGGCCCCGTCTCCGGAACATCCAAGATATACAGAAGTGAAGCCTGGGGTTTTGATGGGGCAGAATTTTTTAATGCCTGTGTATCCCTAGAAACCTCCAAAGAACCTGAAGAGGTTTTAAACACCATTTTGCAAATTGAAAAGGAAATGGGACGTGGTCATAATAGGGGCGTCACTTACCAAGATAGAATAATTGACATTGATTTGCTCTACTATAATAGCCTCGTATTTAGGACTGCAAGTCTTAGTATACCCCATCCTCATATACAAAAAAGAAAGTTTGTGCTTAAACCCCTGGCAGATATAGCACCACAATTCTACCATCCTGTTCTTCAGAAAGACAGCAGAAATTTACTTCAAGAGGTGAAGGATGAAGCAGTGGTACAACCCATTAAAAAAGTGTTATACAAGAGTAGGACAGCCTTATTTACAGCTTGTGAATTTATAACGATAGAAGGAAATATTGGGGCGGGAAAGACATCTCTAACCACAAAAATTGCATCCGATTTTAAGGCAAAAAAAGTTCTGGAACGGTTTTCTGACAATCCCTTTTTACCTAGTTTTTATAAAGACCAACAACGTTATGCCTTTCCTTTGGAAATGTCTTTTTTAGCAGACCGATACCAACAATTTACAGAAGATACCTTACAGCCAGAACTATTTACCAATTTTATGGTTAGCGATTACGACATAAACAAATCGTTAATTTTTGCAAGAATTACACTAGCGAAAGAGGAGTTTCTCTTATTTCGTAAACTCTTTAACCTGATGTACAAGGAGGTAAAAAAGCCCAAAATGTACGTATATCTCTACCAGACTACAGACAGACTATTAGAAAATATTGCGAAAAGAGGCAGACCCTACGAGTCTGGTATTACCAAGGCGTATTTAGAGAAGATTAATAGAGGATATTTCGATTTTCTAAAAACGTATCCCAAAGAAGATCAGCTAATTTTGGATATTTCCGAGCTTAATTTTGTTGAAAATACGGTAGATTATCACTTAATTTTAGATCGTATAAGCGAGCATTTAATAAGTCAAAAAACCTATATTTTATAGGCGCTAAGCGAGTTTTTAACAGACCGGAATTATCATAAAATTCTTCAATTTCTTGCATAATAAAAAAGGAATTACTTAATTGCAGCCATCAATTTGAGAAACTAACTAACTCAAACTATATAGTGAAAACCCTGACTTTGTTGTTGGGGTTTTTCTGTTTCTAGCCATGGAGGTACAACCCTTATTCTGATTCTAAGGCATGAAGCTTCGACCATAAGTCCCAAAGAACGACCCCAGCACTTACGGCAATATTAAGGGAGTGTTTAGTACCCAATTGCGGAATTTCTATTACGCCATCGCAAAGATCAACGACCTCCTGAGAAACGCCTTTTACCTCATTCCCAAAGACCAGTACATAGGATGTATCCACAGCCGGACGAAAAGCATTTAAAAGAATCGACTTCTCCGTTTGCTCTACTGCATAGCACCTATGACTCTTTTTTAGTTCGCTTATTAAATCGGTAGCCTTTGGACTATAAGACCAGGAAACACTTTCGGTCGCTCCAAGTGCGGTTTTATGAATATCCTTGTGGGGTGGACAGGCTGTTATTCCACATAGGTAAACTTTTTCTATCAAAAAGGCATCCGCAGTTCTAAAAACGGAACCAATATTATTTAAACTTCGAACATCATCTAATACCACTATTAAGGGTGTTTTCTTAGCACTTTTAAACTTTGATATATCCAGTCTGTCTAGTTCACTATTCTTTAACTTCCGCATGTTCTGCCTGTTATTTATTCAAAATTATGGTGTTAATACTAGTTGTAGCATTCACTGCCATGTAGCAAGGGCGAAGTTATCCCAAAATATTAACAAGTAGGTAGAAACAATAGGAAAAATAGTACTTTGCGAATACGTACCTATTTAATAATCTGCAAATACGCTTAGCTTGGCTTCCTCCAAAAAAAATAAGAAGGTTACACCGCTTATGCGGCAATACCAAAACATAAAAACAAAATACCCAGATGCATTGCTGCTTTTCCGGGTTGGAGATTTTTATGAGACCTTTGGTGAAGATGCTATCAAAGCAGCACGTATTCTTGGCATTGTTCTAACCCATAGAAATAATGGAGGAGATAAAACCGAATTGGCAGGTTTTCCACATCACTCCTTACCTACCTATTTACCAAAACTCGTAAAAGCAGGGCAAAGGGTGGCTATATGCGATCAGCTAGAAGACCCGAAACTTACTAAAACAATTGTAAAAAGAGGTGTTACGGAATTAGTAACCCCCGGAGTTGCCCTTAATGATGATATCCTTCATGCCAAAACCAATAATTTCTTGGCGGCTATTCATTTTGGAAATCGCTTATTCGGTATTTCTTTTTTAGACATCTCTACAGGAGAATTTATGTGTTCGGAAGGCAGTTTAGAACAAGTAGACAAACTTCTACAGAATTTTGATCCTAAAGAGCTATTAATTTCCAGGGCACATAAAAAGGAATTTCAGGAATTATTTGGGAATCGCTTTCATACATTTTTTGTAGAAGATTGGGTTTTTCAGGAAGACTATACTAACGAAACCCTTACTTCTCATTTTAAAACCACCTCTTTAAAAGGTTTTGGAGTCTCCCATTTAAACCATGGCATTATTGCTTCAGGTGTAATTCTACACTACCTGTCGGAAACACAACACAGCCAATTAGGTCATATTACTTCCCTCCGCAGAATCGCTGAAGAAGAATATATTTGGATGGACCGGTTTACAACTAAAAACCTGGAACTCTATCAACAAGAAGAAAACACTATATCCCTTTTACAAGTAATAGATAAGACTTTATCGCCTATGGGTTCGAGGAAGCTAAAGCGCTGGCTGGCTCTTCCTTTAAAGAATTTGGAGCGAATACGAAACCGACACAAAATAGTTGCTCATCTTGTTTCTTCAGAATCTGTCTTGCTTAAACTGCAAGGTAGTATCAAACAAATGTCGGATATAGAACGCC
>CAZWPZ010000215.1:0-4784 GCA_964636005.1 uncultured Eudoraea sp. | reverse complement strand
CCACCTTCGGTAGAATACATTATCATATTTCGACCAGTAGCCCTATTCAACAATACGGACATATAAAATTCCGAGGTTTCACTTTCGCCTGGATAGTAAACATCTTCTGCTATTAAAACCTGATGTACCTTTTTACCTTCTGCAGATGTTTGAGGAGTAACTAAGTTCATTCCAATAATCTGACCGGCAATTTCCTCAACTTCTTTTAAGTTCTTTGCAAGCTTTACACCACCACCTTTTCCTCGGCCTCCTGCATGAACCTGAGCCTTAACCACATACCATTCTGTTCCTGTCTCTCTGTTTAATTGTTTAGCAACATCTACCGCTTCCTTTGGATTGTGCGCCACTAGTCCCCTTTGTATGGTTACTCCAAAACTTGCTAATATTTCTTTACCTTGATATTCGTGAAGATTCATATGATGTATTGTCTTAGTTTGGAGGCAAAAATAGGAAACAGCCACCATTTACCCTAATAAAAACAGTCTGAAGGAGCAAAAAACTTTGGCGTTTTAAAACAACTTAAAACCACTAGTATTTGGCAATTGCTAAACAATTTTCCAAAATATCACAAATGAAAGTCTTCGAAGTCTAAGGGGTCAAAATTTTTAAAGTGTCCATTTAACTCAATTAACATCTTTGTTCTATTAATTTCGCTTAACACTTTAATCGTAGCAGTAAGATGTTTTAAAATAAATTGAAGCCGATCTTTTTCATGAGACAGTTGCAATAGGGCGTACTCCTGCTCCAGGGACAGTCCCATTTTGTGTGCTAGATTATACACATCAAATAATGGAGGGTCTATCGGGGGAAATGGCACTTCCATAATTCGATAGAGTTCGGCTAACTTGTCTACTACTACCTCTTTCTCCTCTATGCTTCCATCTCGAAAATCTTCTATAAACTGAACTATCCCACCAGCGTAAAGTTTCCCATCCATAGTGTTGTCGAAGGTCACTACCTTAAATACCTGTCGGGCCACGCAAAGGACATCCATGGAGCCATTGTCATATGTTGTTACCACTTCCACCAATTGTACTTCAGTCCCATAGTTTATAGTATTATTGATATAAACAGGAATACCAAAAGTAATTGCCTCTTTCCTACAATCGTTGATTAATTGTTTATAGCGACCTTCGAACACATGTAATGGAACTTTCTCTCCGGGAAAGAAAACAGATTTCAAAGGAAAAAATGGGATTTTCATACCTTTTTACCCTAAAAATACAATTTGAGCAGACGACAAACAAATCAGTCTATTGTTGTATTTGAAACATTTTGTTTTAAATATAAAATATACCTAATTATTTTTGTAAAGTCAGAAGTAGAGTGATAGTTTTGTCTGAAATAAATATGGCATGCAACATAAAGATCTATTACATATATCAAGAAAATTTGGCAATCCCATTTACGTTTATGATGCGGAAAAAATAGTTTCTCAGTTTCAGAGGCTTACCAAAGCTTTTGAATCGGTGAAGCATCTCAAATTAAACTACGCTGCCAAAGCGCTTTCTAACCTGAGTATATTAAGGTTAATGAATAATCTGGGAAGCGGTCTGGACACAGTTTCTATTCAAGAAGTTCAATTAGGCCTTATGGCAGGCTTTAAGCCTGAGAATATAATTTTCACCCCAAATGGTGTTTCTTTAGAAGAAATTGAAGAAGCCGCGGCCTTGGGAGTAAGAATTAACATCGATAACTTATCTATTTTAGAACAATTTGGAAATAAACATCCCGATATTCCTGTATGTATTCGAATTAATCCTCATGTTATGGCCGGGGGCAATTCGAATATTTCTGTAGGTCATATCGATTCCAAATTTGGTATTAGCATTCATCAAATACCTCATTTATTGCGAATCGTAGAACTTACCAAAATGAAAATCAATGGTATCCATATGCATACCGGAAGTGATATACTGGATATAGAAGTATTTCTGTATGCCTCTGAGATACTTTTCGAAACGGCAAAAAACTTTAAAAATCTTGATTTCATTGATTTTGGTAGCGGATTTAAGGTGCCGTACAAAGAGGGAGATATAGAGACAAATATTGAAGAGTTAGGACTTAAACTAAGTGGAAGATTTAATGCGTTCTGCAAAGAATATGGTAAAGAATTGACCCTTGCCTTTGAGCCCGGTAAGTTTTTAGTCAGTGAAGCCGGGTATTTCCTCGCAAAAGTAAATGTCGTTAAGCAAACCACCTCTACGGTATTTGCAAGTGTGGATTCTGGATTTAATCACCTGATCAGACCAATGCTTTACGGTGCTTCTCATGAAATTGTAAATATCTCCAATCCAAAAGGCAGGGAACGATATTATTCGGTAGTTGGCTATATTTGTGAAACGGACACTTTTGGCAATAATCGAAGGATAAATGAAATATCCGAAGGAGACATTTTGTGTTTTAAAAATGCAGGTGCCTATTGTTTTACTATGTCCAGTAACTACAACTCCCGCTACAGACCCGCAGAGGTTTTATGGCATGAGGGAAAAGCAACGCTTATTCGAAAGAGAGAAACCTTTGACGATCTTATTCGAAACCAGGTAGATGTCAAAGATTTATTCGAGAAGAAAGTACCATCGTCTAGTGTAAAATAAAGCTTCTAAAATTTCGTTAGTTTTGTAAAAGAAAGTGGACTAAACTCAGAAATTCCATATTCATGACTCAAAACAAAACTATACCTATAAAGTCGACACTGTTGCTATTAATAGTGTTTATATCCTGCTCCTTAAGTGCTCAAAATGTACAGTGGATGAGCTGGGAAGAAGCAACGAAACTAATAACGACTGAGGCAAATCCAAAAAAAGTGTTTATTGATGTTTACACCGACTGGTGTGGCTGGTGTAAAAAAATGGATAAGGATACCTTTCAAAATGAAGAGGTAGCCGCCTACATGACGGAGAACTTTTACATGGTAAAGTTAGATGGTGAAGGAAAAGAGCCAATAGAATACAATGGTAAAACCTACTCTTACGTCCCTTCTGGAAGACGTGGGTACCACGAATTAGCAGCCGCTTTAATGCAAGGGAAACTCAGCTATCCTACGGTTATTTTCTTAGATGAAAATCTAAAAATGCTGTCTCCTGTTCCCGGCTATCAAAAACCCGTTCCATTTCTCAATATTGCCCGATATTTTGGGGATGATATTTACAAAGAAAAGGATTGGAATACGTATAGCGGGAATAGTAAATAAAACCGCTAGTACCTTTCTTATTGAGACACCCTTAATTGGATGTAAATCTAACGACTGTAATTAGGCGATTCCTTAGTAATAGTCACGTCATGAGGATGTCCTTCATTGATCCCACTGGACGTAATTTTGACAAATTGACCAGTTTCCTTTAATGTTGCTATGTCCTTTGCACCGCAGTATCCCATTCCGGCACGCAAACCTCCCACAAATTGATGTATGCTTTCGAAAAGCTCTCCTTTATAAGGCACTCTTCCAACAATTCCTTCCGGAACTAGTTTTTTGATATCGTCTTCCACATCTTGGAAGTAGCGGTCTTTACTTCCTTCTTTCATTGCCTCAACAGAGCCCATACCCCTGTACGACTTGAACTTTCTTCCTTCGTAGATTATGGTTTCTCCAGGAGATTCTTTAGTACCTGCCAAGAGGGACCCGAGCATCACGGTATCTGCTCCGGCTGCTATGGCCTTTGGGATATCACCCGTATACCGGATACCTCCATCGGCAATTACAGGAACTCCTGTACCCTTTATTGCGGCAGCTACCTCCAGCACAGCAGAGAATTGTGGAAAACCAACTCCAGCTACCACCCGTGTTGTACAAATGGATCCTGGGCCAATACCAACCTTAACCGCATCGGCGCCTGCTTCAACTAAATACTTAGCGGCAGCTGCGGTAGCAATATTGCCAACAATAACATCCAATTCCGGGAACTCTTTTTTAACTTTTTTGAGTATTTCAACAACTCCTTTGGTATGCCCATGTGCGGTGTCTATGACCACTGCATCAACTCCGGCATTTACTAGTGCTGTGGTTCTCTCCAGGGCATCTGCTGTAACTCCCAATGCTGCTGCAACACGCAGACGACCATATTTATCCTTATTGGCAATAGGCTTTTGGGTCAATTTTGTAATATCCCGAAAAGTAATTAACCCAACAAGTTTATTATCCTTGTTTATAACTGGTAGCTTTTCAATTTTATTTTCCTGAAGAATATCTTCGGCTTCTGCCAACGAAGTACCTTCAGCCACAGTCACCAAGTTTTTAGAGGTCATTACCTCTTCTATTGGTCTGTTGTTATTTTTTTCAAATCGTAAATCTCTATTGGTTACAATTCCCAACAAGATCCCCCCTTCATTAACTATGGGTATACCTCCTATACTGTGTTCCCGCATGTTTGCTTTGGCATCTCGTACCAAAGCATTTAAAGGTAGCGTTACCGGGTCCATAATCATACCACTTTCTGCCCGCTTCACCCTGCGTACCTTCATCGCCTGAGCTTCGATAGTCATATTTTTGTGTAAAACGCCTATACCACCTTCTCTAGCCATAGCTATGGCCATCTTGGACTCGGTCACCGTATCCATAGCGGCAGAAACAATAGGTATGTTTATCGTTATATTTCTGGTAAATTTTGTTTGAATATTTACTTCTCTAGGCAGGATTTCAGAGTAGGCAGGTACTAAAAGTACATCATCGTATGTTAGACCTTCTCCGACAATTTTATTCAGGTGAGCTTCCATGGCAATTAAGGATTAATTGCGTGCAAATATACGGTTTTTTATGGGATCTGCACTGGAGAACCCAGATTATC
>CAZWPZ010000214.1:0-7608 GCA_964636005.1 uncultured Eudoraea sp. | reverse complement strand
ATTATTAAAGCCTACAACAGATCCCGCTTTTAGCTCCGTTAATTCTGAAATAGCCAGCACTTTAAGAGCCGTATCTACTTTCCGGGTAGGTGGAGAATACCGAATCAAAAGACTTAGCCTAAGAGGTGGCTATAGATTCGAACAAAGTCCGTTTGTCGATGGGTTTACCATAGGAGATCTTAACGGGTTCTCTGCTGGTCTTGGCTATAATTTTGGAGGTAGCAGGTTTGATGTCACCTACAGCAGAGCCGAACGAGCAGCTGAAAAACAACTGTTTGACGTTGGTGTGACCACACCTGCCCGAATAAACTCTGTTTTAAATAATATTGGCTTGAGCTATACGCTTAACTTTTAAATCGCCCGGTCAAGAAATCAGGCTTTCAAGACTAGCGTACCAAAGAAAAGTGGTTTCTAAGGGTACTCGCCACCAATACCCCATCTTGATCCCTTGAATATTCTAACCGGAACCAATAGTCCGAAGAAGGTAATGGTCTTCCATTAAAGGTACCATCCCATCCAACGGTAGAAGCATCCAATTGCTTTAGAAGCTTCCCATATCGATCGAAGATAAATACTACAGGATCGGTTAGGGTTTCAATTCCTAGAATATTCCAGGCGTCGTGGATACCGTCTCCGTTAGGGGTAAAAAACTTAGGATAACCGACAATTAAAAAAGGTATTGGCTCCGTGGTACCACAGCCGTTCTTATCATTAATAACAACCGTATTGATCCCAGGTGGGATATCCATAAACACAGACTCATCCTGAAATTCTCCCCCATTAATTGCATATTCGTAGGACCCGTCTCCATCTACAAAAAACTCTACATTATTACTATCCGATAAGTCGTCTAACACTACTATGCCATTCGGCTCTGGCAAAAGGGTGGGTATGCCGTAAAACGTAATTAAAATATCATCCGTGATGGTGGTCGCCATGGTAGTTTGTACCTCTACGAAATAGCGTCCGGATGTTGGACTGCTTACTACCAGTTCTGCACCTAAAGGCCCTGATCCTGTCAAAGTAGCATCTATAACACCATCGTCCTCATAATCCACCGTCCAAACAACATTGGCAATATCTGGTCCTGCCGGGGAGTTGAGGGCACTTAATGTAATATCAGGATCTCCTTCACAAGCAATAATATCGAGCCCTAAGAATTCATCCCTTAAGGTACAATCTAAGGCCGTATCCTGATCTTCCTCGACAGATCTACCCGTAAAAGTTAAAATATAAGGTTCCGCATTACCGTCAAAATTAGTATTAAAGTTATTGATCAATAGATAGTAAATCTCCCCTTCTAAAACATCTAAGTACTCGTCGTAGGTATTCTGATTTGCGGTAAGTGGTGGTGCCCCTTCTTGCCCATTTTCTGGATTGATACCAATACCGGTAAATCGCGTACTGTTTACTTCGTAATTACACCTAATAGGTTGTGCTGTTCCATTACTAATACTCGCACAATCGGGATCCGGACCGTATAATGCAAAGTCCCATTCTGCCGTTATAGCGGTCCCCACAGAGGGCAATGCTTCAATATCGAAACCAATCTGACCATCTGTCCCCGCTCTAAAAACGTACCATGAAGTATTGTTTTCAATATTTGCGGAACTCACACTACCTTTTTCCAGACAACCAGACTGCCTAATTTCATCGGGATTAAAGTCTTCGATATCACCTAAGCCATCTGCTGCATTAGAAATTGGCTGATCTGCACACACGGGAATAGCACTTCTACAATCTGGTGAATTCTGTGCCTCTACTACTTTACTAAAAAGAAGTATTGCACAAAGTAAACAAAAGAAGGTTCGCATAAATTGAGGGGCTATCATTATACAAATAATCATAACTATAACTCTTAGCACCGTTTTTTAGTATGTCTTATCGAAGTTTTTGCTCACTTAATCGGTGAACGTAATATTTTTATATAGGCTTGTTTCCCTAGCGCTTTAGGGAAAAGTGATTCCTAATATGCCTGGCCACTACTCTTTCTCCCGTGGCATCTAAATAACTCAGTTTAAACCAATAGTCCGAGGACGGTAATTCTCTTCCATTGTATCTTCCATCCCAACCTTTATCATTATTGGATAATACAGTTAGTAGTTTGCCATATTTATCATAAAGTTCTACCATTGGCGCTTCCAATTCATGTAATCCGTGGATATACCATAAATCGTTGACACCATCTCCGTTTGGTGTGAAAAAAGGCAAGAATCCGACTACAGTGATGGTGTCGGAAACACTTCCGCAACCTTTTGGATCCAATATTGTTATCTGATGTATCCCCGGTAAAACATTCAGAAAAATGCTTTCATTTTGATAGGGACCATCATCCAGCTTAAATAAAAAACCTCCATCTGTATTGGAAACAATTTCTACTTGATTTTGAACTTGAAGATCGTTGACCTTTACTTCAATAATTTCCGGAGTTTGAGACATGATTACTGTTACGCGCCTCTCTATTGAGCATACTTCTGGCGAATCTACCGAACGTATCAATACCGTATACTCCCCAGCTTCTTCTACCTGTATCTGGGGTGTCTGCTCACCCGTACTCCATAAATAGGTATAGTCTCCCAAGGCATTAGGTGGTCCAATACTAATTCCGGCAACATCTTCGCATAGAAATACCTCCGTAGGAAATGCGATGTCTATTCCTTCAATTGTGGTAATTTGAAATTGCCCGGAAGCATCGAAACACATGGGGTTGGCAATGGATGTTGCTCTAACAAAAATATCCGTTGCCCCGGTTGGCAAGGTTTGTGTATTTACAATTGGATCATATCCTAAAATTGCATCATCCAGGCCTAAATGGTAACTAATGAGCACCTCATTTCCATCCTGACCAGACAAAGCCTCTTCATCCTTTAGGTTTAACTGAAAGGGCCCGTTATCTAAACAAACGGTCTCATCTGTGATATCCCCCACAATCGGCGTATCGTTAAACGCTACCTGGACATCGCTTATAATTTGTGACCCACCGTTTATTTCTACAACAACCCGATACATTCCTGATACGGCTACCTGAAAAATGGGAGAGGTTTCCGATTGAATCTCATTGAAACCGTTTCCAACATCCAGATACCAACTATAACTCAAAGCATTAGAAACCGTAGCATCTAACTGTACGTCTTGCGTATCACAGGCTGCAATTGGAGGTCCCAAGAGGTTGCTTATAATGGAACAGTCTAGCGCATCATATGGATTCGTTTCAAAAATTTGCCCGGAAAACTGTATGGAAAAACCAGAATTGGTCTGACTAAAATTATTGATCAATATATAATACTCTTCTCCCGGACTTACTTCTAACCAATCTTCGTAAAGAACTGTATCTTCTATACCCCCGGGGTGCTCCCCTATTCCCATAAAACTTTGCTGTTCACTATTGTCGAAAAAGTTGCATCGGATGGGCTCACCGAGATTGGTACAGTTATCTGATCTATACAGAGCAAAATCCCAATCTTCAGAGGTATCAAACCCAATATTTATACCTAGTTGCCCGGACGCATTCGTTCTAAAGCGATACCAGGCAGAATTTGATTCTATTGTCCCCGTCGAAGTTTGCTCCAAACAGCCGCTTGTGCTGCTTCCTGTAAAGTCATCTGAACCAAAGCCTAAGGTACCCCCATTTACAGGGGTATTGTTACAAATAGGAATGGCATTAGTACAGTCCGAAGCGACCTGTCCATAAACCAGTTTGGTTGTACAACAAAAAAATAGGAATAAAAGAAGACTAGTACCCCGCATAGTCAAATTAGTAATCGCTTTGAAATAAAATTAAAGGGTGCAATGCCTTAACACTAATTTATGTTGTGTAACTGAGTTTACTGAGGATAAAGTGGCATATTATGTATATCTTTGCCTTTCCTAAAAAAGGTAAGTGATGAAACTAGACGGCGCATGGGAAGAAAAGTTCGAAGCTTTAGAAAACGACCACGTTTCCACAAATCAGGAAACTCCCATGAGAAGTGATGCGTTTGATATAACAGACGATCATAAAATAGAAAAGATAAGGAAGAATGTAGAAGAAATCATGCATACACTGGGCTTAGATCTTTCAGATGACAGTCTAAGAGGTACTCCATTACGAGTTGCTAAAATGTATGTAAAAGAAATATTTGGAGGACTACATCCGGATAGAAAACCAAAATCTTCCACTTTCGACAATAAATACAAGTACGGTGAAATGCTTGTTGAGAAGAATATTACCGTATACTCTACCTGTGAACACCACCTATTACCTATTGTAGGTAAGGCACATATTGGTTATATCTCCAATGGTACAGTAGTAGGGCTTTCTAAAATGAACAGAATTGTCGATTATTTTGCCAAACGCCCACAGGTACAAGAAAGGTTAAATATTCAGGTTGTAAAAGAGTTACAAAAGGTTTTAGGAACAGAGGATGTTGCATGCGTAATCGATGCAAAACACCTATGTGTTAACTCCAGAGGAATTCGAGATGTAGACAGCAGTACTGTAACTGCTGAATACGGAGGGAAATTTAAAGAAGAATATACCCGAAGAGAATTCCTAGACTATATCAACCTCGAGACCAATTTCTAATTTGTTTTTTTTCTAAAATGCCATTGTACCAAGAGCAGCAATTAAAAATTTATAATTCCTTAAGTGGTAAAAAAGAGCTATTTTCTCCAATAAATGAAGGTCATGTCGGAATGTATGTATGCGGCCCTACGGTTTACAGTAATGTCCACCTAGGAAATTGTAGAACATTCATGTCTTTTGATATGATATTTAGATACCTAAGGCATTTAGGATACAAAGTTCGTTATGTTCGAAATATTACCGACGCTGGTCATCTCGAAGACGATGCCGATCAAGGGGAAGATAAGATTTCCAAGAAAGCGCGTCTAGAAAAGATTGAGCCCATGGAAGTTGTACAGCGCTACACTGTCGATTTCCACAATATTTTACAGAAATTCAACTTTTTAACGCCTTCCATTGAACCTACCGCTACGGGCCATATCATTGAGCAAATTGAGATTATCAAAGAGATTCTCTCCAAAGGATATGCTTATGAAATTAATGGTTCGGTTTATTTTGATGTTAATACATTTAATAAACAATACGATTACGGTCAACTTAGTGGCAGGAAGTTAGAAGACATGATTTCTAACACCAGAGAATTAACCGCTCAGGACGAAAAAAGAAATCCGCAGGATTTTGCGTTGTGGAAGAAAGCCGAGCCTCAGCATATTATGCGATGGCCATCGCCATGGGGTGATGGTTTTCCAGGTTGGCACCTGGAATGTACAGCCATGAGCACGAAATATCTTGGTGAAAAATTTGATATTCATGGAGGTGGTATGGACCTAAAATTCCCACATCATGAATGTGAAATAGCTCAGGCAGAAGCGTGTAACGGCCACTCTCCCGTCAACTATTGGTTGCATGCCAATATGCTTACATTAAATGGAAAGAAGATGGCCAAATCTACTGGCAATAATATTCTTCCAGGAGAAATTTTCAGTGGAGAAAATACCATTCTAAGCAAGGCTTTCTCTCCCTCTGTTGTCCGATTTTTTATGATGCAGGCGCATTATACGAGTATTCTGGATTTAAGTAATGATGCTCTTTTAGCCTCCGAAAAAGGGTATAACAGACTAATAGAGGCCATAGACAAAATAGATGGTTTGCCAATTGGAACTTCATCAGACTTTGATGTGATATCATGGAAACAGAAGTGTTATGACGCCATGAATGATGATTTTAACACTCCTATTCTTATTGCCCATTTATTCGATGCGGTAAAGCATATCAACTTAATTCATGCAAAAAAAGAGCAAATAACACAAGAAGACCATTTGCTATTAAAATCCTCTATGGAGGCCTTTGTTTTTGACATTCTGGGAATTGAAGCAAAATCTAATGAAGATGGTAATGTGAATAGACTAGATGGTGTTGTGGAGTTGCTCATTGAACTTCGCAACGAGGCGAGAGCAAATAAAGACTTTACCACTTCTGATAAAATTCGAGATAAATTAATTGGTTTGGGTATTCAATTAAAAGATGGAAAAGAAGGCACTACTTTTAGTCTGTGATTGAAATAATATTTAATTCATGGCGAGTGCTTTAAAAAAAATCCTAATTGCTCCATTTATTTTAGTTGTCAGAGGATACCAACTCTTAATTTCTCCTTATACTCCTTCGAGCTGCAGATTTAGTCCAACTTGCTCTCACTATACCATTGATGCCCTAAAGAAACATGGGTTATTTAAGGGAGGGCGACTTGCCATAAAAAGAATTTCGCGCTGCCATCCCTGGGGTGGTAAAGGCTACGATCCAGTGCCATAACACATGTGCTACTAACTAGTCATCCCAAAAAGTACTAATTGTAGTTATTCTCTTGAATAGTCTTTTAATAAACTTACATTCAAAATGCATCTTGGGCTCATCACTATTTTTTATCTTAGCCGCTTAAAAACGTATTTATGTACTTTTTAGGTTTTACCTGGAATCCAGACGACACCCTATTCAAACTAGGCGTTCTGCAAATTAAATATTACAACCTTTTATGGATAGCAGCCTTTGCTATTGGCTGGTATCTTATGAAGAAGATTTTTTTAAACGAGAAAAAATCTCTTGAACAACTAGATTCTCTTTTTATTTATACCGTGGTGGCTACTATGCTAGGTGCCAGACTTGGACACGTCTTTTTCTATGATTGGGATTATTATCAGGACCACCTTCTGGAAATCCTGCTACCCATAAGAGAACGAACAGGTAGTGCCTTGTTTGGTATTATCAATGGGTATGAGTTTACAGGGTTTACAGGCTTGGCGAGCCATGGAGCGGCAATTGGTATTATTATAGGAATGTATTTATTTACCAAAAAATATAAGGACATGTCCATGTTATGGGTGTTAGATAGGATAGTTATCCCAGTGTCTATAGGTGCTTTTTGTGTTCGACTAGGTAATTTTTTCAATTCTGAAATAAATGGAAAGGTGACCGATGAAAGTTTTCTATTTGCTACAAAATTTGTAAGAGATTCAGACGACATGCCAGCTTCCGCAGTACTGCAACTCACTAAGGAGAATTCTATCAACGCGGCATACGCGGCTCTGGAAAACAATCCCAAATTTGCGTCTTATTTACAAGCCATCCCCTTTAGACATCCAGCCCAGTTATATGAGGGGATAAGCTATATATTTGTATTTTTACTATTGTATTATTTATACTGGAAAACAGAAAAGAAATACCAAAGTGGTTTCTTGTTTGGTCTCTTTTTAGTTTTGCTTTGGACCATACGGTTCTTTGTTGAATTCGTCAAAAAGAGCCAAGGTGGATTTGAAGAAACGCTAGGCTTGCTATCTACTGGACAGTGGTTGAGTTTACCCTTCATTTTGGTTGGATTCTATTTTATGTTTAAGAACAAAAACAAATCAATAACAACCCCTTAGCTATGTTAGCCAGTTGGTGTCGACATATTTTTGTATTAGTTGGACTTAGCCTTCTTTTTAGTTGTGGCAATGATTCCAAAAAAGTGATTGAAGCTGCCTCCGTTACATTTACTAAAGAAGGAGAGCTAAGCCTGTATAAGGCAGCATCGGACTCTATAATCACTTCCTATGATATTGAAATAGCTG
>CAZWPZ010000213.1:0-5976 GCA_964636005.1 uncultured Eudoraea sp. | reverse complement strand
TTAGGAGTATTGGGTCCGAATACCGCTATACTGGACGGCCAGAATACTTTATTTATTTTTTTTTCTTTTGCGAGGTTTAAGACATTAAATAGGGAGTTCATATTTAAATTCCAGGCTCTCTCTGGAAACTTTTCGGCCGTTGCGCTTAACATGGCAGCCATAAGATATACTTCTTCTATTTCATGATAGAGTATAACATCTTCTACGGCGTCATAATTGGTAGCATCCAATAATTCAAAAGGTCCTGACTGCATTAAGGTGTCACTACCTTCTCTGATATCACTAGCTATGACACAATTTTGACCGTACAAATCTCTTAGAGCAAGAGTAAGTTCTGTACCAATTTGCCCACAGGCCCCAATAATTAATATAGTTTTTTGCATTTGCTTAGCATAATTATAACGAGAGGGTTAAAGATAGCCTTTATTAAAATTTGTACATTCGTCCTATGAGAAAATTCGTCGCGATAATTGTTGTTCTGGTCCGTTTTTCTTGGAGAAACAGACAAGAGCAGGCGCAATTAGAAATCATGGAACAGGTTGAATTTGATGCGTCTCAATTGCCACGGCTTTACGAATTAGACCCGGACACCCAAGAATTAATCGATAAGTGGATAAATTATAAAGAATTGGAATCTTCGGTAGAAGCGATTTATGAAATAAAAAACAATGAGGAATTAATCTTATTGATTGAAAATACGATCGAGAGACAAAATGCGGTTGCCACAGCGAAATACCCACCACCTTTTAATACGCCTCAGGTTAAAAGCAGACAGAAAGTGTTTAATACCTTTTTGTTAAAGGTAAAGGCAACCTTAGATTACAGGAAAGATCCAATGGAACCCATAATAGAAATGTTAGATGCGTTTAATATAATGCGGAAGCAGTTCGACGTTGTGATGAATAGCCAAATTGATACCAAAAAGATACTCGATGAATAAATACCTGAATTGTCTGCTTTTTTTCTTTGCGATTACACTAACTGCTCAGGATGATCTGAAAATGCAAATAGGGAATACCTTGGACCTATGGCATAAGGCTGCAGCAGAGGCCAATTTTGATGACTACTTCGGACGAATGGCTGCCGATGGCGTTTTTATAGGAACGGATGCCTTTGAGAATTGGCAGAATGAGGAATTTAGAGACTTTAGTAGGCCGTATTTTGAAAAGGGAAAGGCGTGGAGTTTTAAAGCAGTGGAGCGAAACATCTATTTGGATGAAGCAGGCACAATAGCATGGTTTGACGAGTTGTTGGATACACGAATGGCGTTGTGCAGGGGGTCAGGTGTTCTGGTACTCGAAAATGACCAGTGGAAAATTAAGCATTATGTCTTATCTCTCACAATTCCAAATGACGACGTCGCCACTATTGTTGCTGCAAAAAAAGAACGAGATAGTATTTATATGTCTAAGTTGCCCCCTCTGCATGGGCCATTGAAACAAAACTAGCTTCTCAACTATGGCTTCTTATTAGGCAAGCCCCTGGGAATGCTAATTGTTCGCATATAATTGAGCAGGTTATTCTTCTTTTTGTCCGTCTTCTTGCTTCCGAGATTCTAGGGCTTGTTTGCTTAAACTTGCCAGATTAAAGTTAGGAGCGATTTTTAAAGATTCATCAATTGTCGCTATAGCTTCGTCAATGTCTTCCTTATTCATGTTATAGATGACAAGTCCTTTAAGATGATAAAAGGCAGCTTTTAAGGAAACTTCATAGGGTTGTTGTCTTTCATAAAAAGCGTGCTTCATATCGTCCGTAGCATTTTCAATACCATAGTCTATATTAACCCTGGCTCCGGTATTATCTCCTGTCTGTATTTTTAGATCGGCTAGTTCATAGGCAACAAATGCACTAGGTTGTCTACTGAAAAGAATTTCGAACTGCTCCAGCGATCTCTTTGGTTGATTCAGGGATTTAAGCGAAACGGCTTTTATATGTACAGCCATATCAGAATCGGATTCGTTTTTTTCGAAACCAATAGTATTCAAAGCTTGTAAATGTTGGTTGTTGTTAAGATATAAATATGCAAGCGTATCTCTTCTCTCTACTGAGGGTGCCAGAATGTTTAGATGTGTCATGGCATTTATTACCCCATTAATATCTCCCTGCATTCTCATTTGTTGGTAATATGCTTCAAAATGCTTTTGCAAGTCGTTTGTAGTTTGCCCATAAACCCCCAGAATAACAAGAAAAAACAAACCAAATAGCGAATTTTTCATAAATCATAAATTTTGTGCGGCAAAATTACATTAATTTTTTGTTAGACACTCAAGGAAAGTATTAAATATCAATAAGATGATAACTTCCTTTTATTGGAAGAGATAATGAAATACGGATTCCGGATATAAATTTAAAAAGGACACCTTTTTGGTGTCCTTTTTTATATTAATTGGTTATTTAGTTTTTTACGCAAGTACTACGCGCTCACTATCACTCTTATAGCTACTTAACAAATGGGAATAGTAAGCGAGACTTTTGTTATCCTTATCCAGACAACTTTTGAGAAAGTTACATAAACTTTCAAATATAAAGTTTGCGTTAAAAGTTGGCATGCTAAGGTTGATGGTTTTAGGATCGTAATTGGAGTCATCTAATAGAATCTCCATGACAACCCTTTTCCTGTGATAATCAATATAAACCTCAGTGGCGTTATAGTGATTTTTAATGATTGACGAGTGAATTTGCTGAACTCGCTTCGTCATTTTGCCTTTGGCACATGTTCGGGAGATTAGATTCTCCAAATCATTTAAAATTCTCCCCTTTAATTTCGCTTTTTCCATAACTCTTTTAGATTTATAGTTATTTCAAAGATAGTTATAGAATGTAAAAGACTGAAAATCAAGGCTGTAAATTAACTTAAATCCGTGTTAATTGTTGTGAAAGCAATAAAATGTGTGGTGAACTATTAATTTATACCAGTCATAAAGACTTCATTATTAATAAGAAAATACTTACTTTTAACAAGTTTGCCTCCTACCTCACTATCCTTTTGGTCATAGGATGGAGGTGTAAGACCAAGTTTGGTTGCTTGAAGATGGTAGTATTCTTTTTTAGTTGGATGCATGGGAAACACGCCATTTATTATTTTACCCCATTGTTGTTTCTCAATGATATATTTTATAATTCGAATACAGTCTTCGAGATGAATTAGATTCACAGGATGGTCACCAGATTTTAGTCAGGTTGTTCCACTTAATTGGTTTATTGGATGCCTGCCTTTACCAATTAAACCACCAAAGCGCAGAATAGTGGATTCATTACCTCTTATTTTTTGGATAAGTTTCTCTGCTCTCCACACCTCTTTTCCAGAACTTGTCGCTGGGGATGGGGGAGTGTCCTCTGTAATTATTCCCACAGAATTCCCATATACCGAGGTACTGCTAACAAACAAAATATTTAGATGCTTCGAAGATGGGATTGCCTTAATTAGGTTCTGAGTTTTTTCATAATAACTACCTAAAGGATTTGATCGCAATTTTGGAGGAATATTGATAATCAAAATATCCAAGGACGACATAAATTCGGAAATGGGCCCGACTATTTCTGATGGGTTTAGTTCCAGAAGAAATGCTTTGATACCTGCAGTTTGTAATTCCTGCAGTTTAGAACTATTGGTAGTGCTCCCACAAACAACATGGCCATCCTTGACTAGTTCTTTAGCTAAAGGAAAACCTAACCATCCACAACCGATAATGCCAATAGTTTTGGTCATAATTTGATCGATTTTAAAAGTACAACGGCATCATTGAGCACAAAGGGCATAGGCATCTCATTCTGAGGTCTTGGTGGAATTGAAAATTGAGGATGCTCCAAAAGATCATTCGATGCTTCCATGATAGTTATCTCTAAAGACTCCTCTTTAGGCACTTGCAATAATAAATTAGTACTGGCATTATCTCGAACAAAATGTGTTATCAGTCTTCCAGGATTGCGATTTGCCAAATAATGGGAAGGAATCGTCGCCCCATTTACACTTGCTTTGCTAATATTCACAGTATTGGTGAAAAGGTCTAATCGATTAATATTTCGCTGCGATGTGATATGAAGTTCAAGCAGTCTCTTTCCACCAATAAGGGTGTCTTGTACTTTGGTTATTATTGGCTCAGGGATTTCTTTAACCGATGTTGGCGTTGTCTTGCTGAAAGTAGAATTGTACTTACTTCGAATGATACTCGTATTAAATTGCTCTTTCAATGCAGGATTATCCTTCTCAAAAAAGAACGAACTCCAGGGCCCAGGCGTCTTATCATAGGTAGCCCAAACCGCTTTATTTTGGGTTAAATCATGAACGTATAAAAGGCTTGATGGTCTTTTCTGTTCTGCACTAAAAGAGGCTTCCATATGTGCCTTGATAAAAAACGCAATACTCAATAATAGAAAGAAGGATGCTATACTCTTTATCCTTTTAAAAGTATGGAATACAGGCAAAAGTAAAAACAGAGCCAGAGACGTAAGAACGGTTGCCGCAATCATAAGTTTTAGTCCTAGTGCAATGGGGAATAGTTGAATAAGCGGAGCAAAAATCCAAATTCCCGGAACAGCTAAAAAAAGCAACAAGAAAATACTGGATATTTTCTTGTCAATACAGATTAGAAAACTGCCTACTAGGGCTATTGAGGGTATAATAAAATAGCTGGCACCAGCCAGATATTCGGAAAGTAAGCCGTTTATGAAGAGCCATAAAACAATAGGCGCTACCATGAGATTGGCCCGACTTAATTTATTAAACCTGTGGTAGACACCAAAACAAATGGCTATAGATAAAAACACAAATACGGCAATATAGGTATGCCCATTATAGGTAAAACCATGCAGCATATCTTGGTATTGTGGATATAACCATTTTAGAAATTTCCAAGAATAGAATCCAATAGCACCATTTATCAGGAGAATTAGTATTGGAGGAATAAAGCCTATTAAGACTTCTTTTAATTGGAGCGTTTTACGTTTAAAACCGAGAAGTAAAACACAGAGGAAAAAAACCAAAGTAAGGAAAAATAAGGGCCAAATATAATCAAATGGATAGGTGACAAATTTGTAATAGGGGAGATCAAAATAAACATAATCATTTAAGCTTTTTAAATCACTTAAATCGGATTGACTAAAATAGACCAACAAGGGCATGAGATAACTTCCTTGGTGTGCTAGTGTGTTCTTGTCTAGTCTTGATGCTATATCTTCTTGGGTATGATAGTCGAAATGGTCATCAATGAAAGCAAAGTTAAATCCTTCAATATCCATGTCTTCTCTAAACACGGTGGTATCCATGTCATTGGGCAGAATTTTATATACACTATAAGCCAAAGAATTGGCTACAGGAAAATCAGGACTTGCTTTTTTAAATTCTCTTATTAGGTTCCCGTTGGCACGATTGGTTTCTGTAAGCATGATAGAGGGACCGCCACTACCTCTGGCTTCGAAGTTTAATACTAGTCCAACTTCCTTTGCCCATGGATGATGGTTTACAAAGAGTTCGGCTCCATTCAAACCTAATTCCTCTCCGTCTGTAAAGAGAATGATAATATCATTTTTAGGTTTAATGCCTTTTTTTAAAAATGCTCTTAGCGCTTCCAAAATAGTTGCAATACCGCTGGCCGCGTCACTTGCACCGAAAGAAGAATGTGGATGGCTATCATAATGAGATAAAAGCAATAGGGCTTTACCACCAGAATCCGATCCGTCAATTCTGGCAAGTATATTCTCTGGCTTGCTCACATTACCTTCGTCTCCTACATTATAATCAAACTGAATTTCTGGTTGAAGACCTAATTTTTCCAATTCATTTACCAGATACTTCTTTACTTTTTGATGTCCAGGGAAACCTATTCCATGTGGTTCCTTTGCAATTTCTTCAACATGCTTAAATGCCCTGTCTGTAGAAAATTCACTTTCTGAGGCATTTAGATCAGCTCTATAAGTTGGCATACCTTCTTCAAAACGTATTGTTATCGCCAATAGGATGAACAGAAAAGATAGGAT
>CAZWPZ010000212.1:0-3787 GCA_964636005.1 uncultured Eudoraea sp. | reverse complement strand
AGTTTTGTTCCTATTACATTTAGTTCCACTTCTTGAAATTATTGACTGCAATTATTAATTAACATTATTTTGACTAACTTTTTACAAATATAGTTAAACAAAATTGTATATTCGGTCAAAGAAGTCTCATTATGACAATTTTAATAAGCTGCTTGTATTGGGAGTTTATTTAACCAATTACTTGTTTTCTATGCAGCATACCTATGAAATATAGTATTGCTTCATAGAGTACACTTTAGTTTTAATAATCATAAAATATACTATTCATGAAAAATTTCACTCTACCTATTCGTTTTGGTCTAGCGACAAGCGTCGCATTAATCGCCTACTTCCTTGTTTTGTCCGTATTTGATTTACACACGAATATCTTTTTTAGTTTGTTTAATGGATTTATTACAGGTTTTGGAATATATGAAGCAATAAAATTCAGAAGACTTGAGCTGGAAGAAGAATTTAATTATGTCAAGGGCTTTTCGACGGGAATTGTTACTGGCTTTATCGCCAGCTTAATTTTCACTGCATTTTTTGCCTTTTATTCGACTGAGATTAACACCGGTTTCTTGGTACAACTGTCAGAACAATGGTTTACCAATTTTAATTTTGAGGGTATTGTGTTTTTCACCGTTGCCATTATGGGTTTTGCCACTTCAATAGTATTGACGCTATCCTTTATGCAACTATTTAAGGCTTCCAATAATCTAGTGGCAAAGGCTTTTTAGCATTCTGCCTTGTTTACAGAAGAAACAACCAAAGACAAAGTCGGGAAAAAAATTAAATCACATATATAGTACTAAACAATCAAGAAAGAAATGAATTATTTGTCTATTGCCGCTCAGCTTATCGTTGGCTTAAGTATTTTAAATGTTTGGCTTGTTCAGAACAAGAAGCCAACACAATGGCGTGGAGGAGACGCCAAGACAATAAAAGAAGAATTCCGTACCTATGGCTTGCCAGATTGGAGTTTATATGTAATAGGCTTCTTAAAAGTGGTTTTGTCTATTGCCTTAATAGCCGCTATTTGGTTTCCTGAGTTGCTGAAATCATCTGCCATGGGGTTAGGAGCTCTTTTGTTAGGTTCCGTTCTTATGCATATTAAGGTAAAGGACCCAATAAAAAAATCCTTTCCTGCCTTTCTGTTTTTATGTTTGTGCCTATATCTGGCTTTTGTGGTTTAGATTATAGCATCATTTTTAAGCAACAATAGGACGATTAGCCCATTGAGTAATGCAAAGAAAAGAGAGGGAACAGATTGTACCAGACTATCCTTAATATACAAGCGAACACCAAAACCCAAAACCATCAAAACGGACAACCCTGCTGCGGCTACAATACTTAATGCCGGAAAATAATGGTATCCAATTAAAAGTCCAACAGATCCCATTAACTGCAAAACACCCACCATAGGGCGCCATTTTTTTAATCCATATCGGATAAACTCCTTCTTCATATAAGGTGCAAAGAGGCAACTTATTCCAAAAAACAAAAAAGAAATGGATGAGAAAACTATTAACCAGAAGACTGTTTTCATAACATATTTAAAACAAATGTAGATATTTTGTCAAAACTCAAGGAAGCAATAGGGAGATTGTTTTGGATTATCTAATCACTCCTTGCCGCTAGTTAAAATTCAGTGGAATACTAGCTAATCTCTACCCAAAACCAATTAGCAAAATAAGATCACAAGATTTTCAATCGAATTTTTGAATTCGCTAACAATGCCTTTTGTATGAATTTATTGCTGACTTACTTCTTTAAAGAAATTCCAAATTTCTACCGGGGCATCCATATCCTGATTGGTCTTGCCCATTATTCGTGGAAACTTATGTTTGGTGGTTGGAATGGTATGTCCGCCATTTAGCACTTTATACAAACGTACTTTAGGAATGGTACCACATAACCAATCTTGAACTTCGATTTTAGAGTCATCCTTTGGATTAAAATCTTGTATGCTGGTTATCTTAGGAGTGAACTCACAACCACCTAAGTTCGTCCAATATGCAATGGTCTTCTCGGTAGCCAAAACGGTACCTCTGGATGAATCTCCTAGTATAGTAACAAGGCCCCCATTATAGGGATTAATACTATCGTCCGTACCATTAATCAACACCATCGGGACAAACTGGTTTTTTTGATAACAATCTAAATTTTCTTCAATGGGCAGATTTGCAGAAATCGGTGCGATGGCATCTATCCAATCCGGCGCTTCTAATGCCAATTTAAAACAAAAATGACCTCCATTGGAATGGCCAGTGGCAAAGCGGTAAGCAAAAGAAATATCTAGAGTATCACTTAGGTAGTTCTCAATCGCTTTTAAAAAAGCGATGTCGTCCACATCTTCTTTATTCGCCTCGTAACTCGCAGAACCCCGACAATCGTTCCAATGGTTGAAATAACCTGTGGGATAAACCACTACAAAGCCTTCTTTATCGGCTAACTGATCAAATTGATAAGCCATTTGTTCTCTAATTTCGTCCCCGCTGCCCGTTGAACCATGTAAAACGAAAAGTAAAGAACTGGCTTTCCGAATTTCATTCGGGGCATACCAAAGAAAGTCTCTTTGGTACCCATTTATATCAAGACTCGCCGATTGCAGTTGGTTGTCTAAAATAGGTTCTTCTGCATAGGTTGTGCTCAACATTATTTTATAGGCGATAAAGGCAGCCACAATCAGCAATAAAACGATTATGCCAAGGACTTTCAGAATTTTTCTCATACAGATAAACTTAAGCTTTAATCTACTGGGGATCCTAATGTACCGCTACGGATATGATTTAAACACAATAGCCTAAAAGCATTATTTCATTCCCTTTGGATATCATGATATTAAAAAGATAAGCCATACCCAAAAGGATAAAGTGGATCCTCAGAATCATAGGGAACATCTTCTTTTTGGTTTTCAACGGCCTCTACCGAAGAGGGTATTTCAATCGGGAGTTTACCTGTAGGGCGAAACTTTCCGAATACCAATTCCAAAATGATTTCATCTTCGCAATCAAAATCTGCAATGACGGCCTTGCTTGCAGCATTGATGTCGGGCGCAACGGTTGCTCTATCCATTTTCAAAACAGTAATAGACGGTTTAGACGAGATGAGTTCCAAGATTTCTCCTTTTTCATCTTCTGGGAAATCTAGTCGTCCCTGTGGAATAAGTCGTTCTAAAAGATCATCTCCAATTGGTGGGGAAGATGGCGTCTCTAATTTCTTGATTATCACATCTGCCTCCGAAATATCGGTAACAATTTGTGGATTATTTTGCTCCAAACCTTCGGCCATACCTTCGATATATACTTTTTTGTCGGAAGAGAGAGGAAGAAAATTGTTTTCGTTTTTTAGCAACACCAAGGCCTTTCGCTGAGCTTCTTTGCCTTTGGCTACAAATTCTGGGTTCCCAACGATATCTAAGCCTTCTACGTCCACATAGGGATCATCAAATAGTCCCAGTCGAAATTTATCTCTGAAAATGCGTCGCAACGATTCATCCAATCGTTCTTCCAAGATAGAACCATCTTTTAAAAGTTCGAGGATTAAATCGGGCCGTGATTCACCTCCAAGCATATCGCAGCCTGCATCCAGTATTTTCTCAACGCGTTCTTTTTCCGATAGATGTTCTACTCCCCAGGCTGATGCTTGTTTTACCGGCATATCGGTCACCAAGCCCCAGTCAGTACAAATAACTCCCTCGTAGTTTAAAGAGTCGCGCAATAAATCGGTAATAATTTCCTTGTTGAAGGCAAAACCTACTTCCTCGCTGGTTTGTCCGTTTGGAATACCATAATACGGCATAATC
>CAZWPZ010000211.1:0-2689 GCA_964636005.1 uncultured Eudoraea sp. | reverse complement strand
TATTTGCTTGGCGGTGTTATTATCATCTCATTAGAATAGGGCTCCATCCTGAAAATCAATAAGGTTTCTATGCGTATTTTCAATTGCCATTCTGTTCTTATTGTCTATCCAGGCTTGCCCTTTTATTTTGCGCATTAAATTATCAAAATGCCGCATAACAAAGATATTGTACAACGCTTTTGACAAATTAGCGGGGTTTCTGGCAATGCCTCTAAGACTCATCGAAAACCCTGGTGTAATATATTTCATATAATGCCAAAATCCTTCTGGTATATATAAAACTTCTCCGTGTTCAAGATGCGTCTTAAAGCCCTTAGCTATTTTTAAAGCCGGCCATTTCTCGTAATCGGGATTCGAAAAATCAATACTTTCATGGGTTATTAAGGAATGTGGTACCTTGTAGATATGCTTTGTTTGACTCTGATTAAAGAGTATACACTCTTTCCTTCCCACGAAATGAAAATGAAAAATATTGGCCAAATCAATATCGTAATGCATAAATGTATGGGAATCATATCCTCCAAAAAAAAGCATTGGAAGCTTCCTCATAAGTCTGATCCCAAAATTGGGATACCTGAAGTCCTTTTGTAAACCCGGTGCTTCTTTTAGTAAATTCCATAAGAATATTCTATACTTGGTTGGTTCAGATAAAAGAAGATCAATATAATCTTTCATCTTCATTTTCTTATGGGGTTCGTTAAAACCTTCTTTGTAGTCTACTGGTCTATCGTCGTATAAAGGAACCATTAATTCTCCTACCTCCTTTTTCATGTATTCAAAATCCCATTTGGAGAAAGCCGGCCAATCTTTTATAGAATCCTCTATTATGACTGGAGTTTGAGGCTTAAAATAATTCTCTATAAAAGATTCTTTGGATATGGTTCTAACTCTTTCTATTTCTTGTAAATGCATTTTGACCGGAATATTGTAACCACTCTAGTTTAAAACACTACGAATTACACAAAAAACTATACTGGGATTAGGTAGTTCTTTTAATCTTGGAATTTTCCTTTGCTTTCTCGTTCCTTGGTATCTTATGGCCAGGCCTAGACCATTTAGGTACTTCGCCTATAGGTTTTAGCAAAGACTCTTCCGCACTTTTGGATATAGGTTGAGGGGACTTCTTAAATGGTTTTTGCGGTTGAAGTCCTAATGCTTTAAACATTTCCATATCTTCATGAACGTCAGGATTCGGTGTGGTTAATAACTTATCTCCTGCAAATATTGAATTAGCTCCAGCAAAGAAACACATCGCCTGTCCTTCTCTAGACATACTCGTTCTGCCTGCTGACAATCTGACCTGTGTTTTTGGCATTACAATTCTTGTAGTAGCTACCATCCTAATCATATCCCATATAGGAACTGGTGTAAAATCTTCCATTGGAGTTCCTTCTACCGGAACAAGTGCATTTATTGGTACAGACTCTGGTTGTGGGTTTAGAGTAGATAATGCAACCAGCATTCCCGCCCTATCCTCTAAACTCTCTCCCATCCCAATTATTCCTCCACTACAAACTGTAACATTGCTCTTACGAACATTCTCTATAGTCTTAAGTCGGTCGTCAAACGCTCTCGTGGAAATAACATCTTTATAATACTCTTCCGAAGTATCCAAATTGTGATTATATGCATATAACCCTGCTTCTGCCAAACGCAAAGCCTGGTTTTCCGTAAGCATCCCCAGCGTACAACAAACTTCCATATCAAGTTTATTAATAGTTCGGACCATTTCTAACACCTGTTCGAACTCTGGTCCGTCTTTCACATTCCGCCATGCGGCACCCATGCACACTCTAGAACTACCAGATTCCTTGGCGCGAAGGGCCTGCGCTTTGACTTGCTTTACAGACATAAGGTCATTTCCTTCAATGTCTGTATGATAACGAGCGGCCTGGGGGCAATAGCCACAGTCTTCTGGACATCCTCCTGTCTTAATGGAAAGAAGCGTAGACACTTGAACGGAGTTAGGGTTGTGAAACTTTCTATGAACCGTGGCTGCCTCATACAACAGTTCCATTAATGGCTTATTATAAATATTGAGAATTTCTTGTTTACTCCAATTATGTCGTTCTTCCGTCATCTAGGTTAATTTTAATTATTCAAAAATACTCTTAAATCTATTAAATTTAATGTCAAATCAATAAATTCCCACTCCTTTGATGGACTCCATCCTTTTTATATTGCTTTAAGTAGCACACTAACAGCATTTCCTCCAAACCCCACTGCGTTAACTAAAATGCGATCCAATCGCTTTGGACTTGATGAATAGTCCAAATAAGGTACCTTAATAAACCTATTATGTTGTAGCATTATTAGTGCCATTTCTATACTTAATATTCCTGAAGCCCCGAATGAATGTCCAACCTTCCATTTGTTGGAGGTTAAAGGAGGTATGTTTTTATGACCAAAAATTTCTTTGATTGCATTGTATTCTGCAACATCTCCTTTTACTGTTCCAGGGGTGTGGGTTACAATACAATCTACGGTACTTTTATCTATGCCATTTAGAGCCATACTCATAGAGTCCTGAATACACTTCGCGTTAGCAGATAAAGAAGTACTGTGTGTTAATGGTTCAGTAGCATAGCCGATTCCTTCTATTATTGCCAAAGATTTCTTAGAAACCCCTCTTTCTAAACAAGCTGCTCCTGCTCCTTCAGCCAGTACCATAGTATTATTCTTCTTCCTT
>CAZWPZ010000210.1:0-5556 GCA_964636005.1 uncultured Eudoraea sp. | reverse complement strand
TTCCTTCCATCTGCAGGTTCGTTTATGGGAAATTTAATTCTCCCATTTCCATTACTCATCACCTTACTCATTAATGCGGTATACTCCGTTGATATATCTTTATCATCAAATGAAACTAATTGTGCAAAACCCATAATATTGGCATAAAACTCACACCACTTGTTCATCTCGTTCCATCCTACATTTCCTACTATATGATCTATATATCTTAGCCCAACAGGATTAGGCTGATATCTTGGCTTCCATTCTTTGTATCCTGGCATAAATACACCCTGGTAGTCTTTTCGCTCCACAAATACATGGACTGTTTCACCATAGGTATGTATTCCTGAAAGAACTACCTTTCCCTTATCGTCTTCCAAAATTTCTGGTGACTTATAGCCTATTGCCCCTCTTCTGGTAGTTTCTTTATAGCTCTTCACCGCATCTTCAACCCAAAGAGCTACTGCTTTTACTCCATCACCATGTGAATCAACATGCTTATTTATTTCGCCTCCGGGAACTAATGAGGAAGTTAATATCAGTCGGATTTTATCTTGTTGAACAACATAAGAAACTCTGTCTTTTAAGCCTGTTTCTAAACCCGCATAAGCAACTGGCTGAAAGCCCCAGGCCGCCATGTAGTAATAGGCCGCCTGTTTTGCATTACCTACATATAGTTCTATATAATCGGTTCCCAATAATGGCAGAAAGTCTGCAGCTTCTGGATTTTCAATAGGTAATTCCGTAGATTTTTTATCGTTTGAATTCATGACATTTAATTGATTTTATAATATACTAATTCTGCTGAAACTATTATTTGAAGTTGTTACAGCCTAATTACCACATTGCCCTAAGATGAGCTGAAATATCAATCCCCATATCATGCTATATAATGGACTTCAAATATCGCAAAAAAGATGTATTCTAACAACCAAACGGAGCTCGCCCTGTTCTTTTAGAACCAAAATCCCAGGCTAAAAAAAACGTTACCATCATTTAACTCCGGAGACCAGGAGTACATAATATTGACTGGCCCAAAAAAGGACTCCCAACCGTAACTAATACCATAACCAAAATAATCTGGTAATGTAAACCATTCCCCTGTCCGAAATAAGTCGTCCTCAACATTCGCAAAATTAACAGTAAACATAAGATGGTGTTTTTTTACAAACTCAAAGTCTAGCCGGCCATATGCCTTAACGTAACTATTCCCGGGAAGACTTAGAAAATCGTACCCAACAAAAGGAATGAAATTATTTATCAGGTTATTCCCATACCCCCCCAAGACAAAGTCTAAAGCCTTAACACTTGAACTCCCCAGTTTAAATCCTCCTTCCGTTTCTAAATTCGCCGAAAGATTACCGACAATTGGAAATGCTCCTCCCATTCTTGCTTTGGCAATAGAGAACTCCTTAAAATTATTATTAAAATCAGAGGAAAAGAGATACAAATGAAAATCTCCATCAAAAAAGAGTCCCTTAGAGGGGAAATACCTATCGTTATAGGTATCCAAAATTAATTTCCCATAGGCACTATAGTAGTTACTATTTTCAAAATAAATGCGTTCGTCCCTAGGGTCTGCAAGTTCTGGCTGCTGATCAAATATAGTCCTAGTGCTATACTTTAAAAGTTTATGCTCAACACCTAAAATGAATGCAAACTCTTCTTTTAATACGGTCTGTAAGTACAGTTGATTGGTAAAATCGGAAACATTTAGGTTTATTTGATTTAAATTTTCATCTTGAAAAGTGTTAAAATTAGAACGAATTACGTCGAAATCTATCCCATAATCGAAAACATTGAGCCTGGAATTTACACCCAAACTCCAATAAGAACCCTTGTCTAAATAATACTGAAAATTATATCTAATATTGTCTCCAAGTGCAAAATCTATAGAGGCGACATCGTCTTTAAAAAAGAGATTTTTCTTGGTCAAATTAATCAGTGCAGCAGTCTTATATAAATCGTCATAGTGCACTGCTCCCCTTAAATATGCCTTGTTGGGATTCTCAATTAGTTTAAGAACAAGGTCTTCTCCATTTGTTCCAGAATTTAATCTATATCGTATCGATTTGAAGTTATTGGTAGCAGCAAGATTGCCTATACCTTGTTGCAACTTACCAAAAGTGGTTTTAGAGGGTAGGCTAATTCTAAGTTTTCCCTTTATATACGCTCTTGAATAGTTAACATTTCCTTCAATAACCAATCGATTAATTGTTATAGAGTCTATGTCCTTTATTCCTTGTATAAAATGTACGTGAGACTTTTGATTAAAAGCTATTTTATTTAATTCCGGTAGGTGCTTATTTGCTGCATTTTCACCGCTGGTAATTATTGGATCTTTCATGTCAAAATCCATAACGGAAAATTCATCAATTTCCGGTTTGATATAAATATCCGTTAGCCCTGCTTTTGTTTTCATATCCTCTACAGTCCGGAAATTATTTATCTGTAATAAAATATCGGTAGCCGAATTAAGCTGTTCTCTATCCCGCAATTGATGTTGAACATCCACACCTATGACAATATCAGCCCCCAAAGCTTTTACTTCCTTAATTGGGTAGTTATTTAGTACACCCCCATCAATAACAATCGCCCCATCAATTTCAGCAGGTTCAAACAAGGACGGAAAGGTTCCACTCGCCATTACCGCTTCTGGTAAATAACCTTTGTTTAAAATAATTTGTTGCCCTTTCTCCATATCCGTACCCATGCAAAAAAATGGAATGGGCAGGTCATTAAAATCATCAATATCTCTAACGTGATATAGAAGACGAACCAATTCGTTATAAATGTTTTGACCCCGACTAATCGACTGAGGAAAGGATATTTTAAAATTGTCGAAAGGTAAACTCAAGGCATATCTTTCAGAGTCTTCTTTTTCATAAAAAGTTTTTGCTCCCCTGGGAAGATTATCTTGTATCAAATCATTAAAATCCGCTTTACGAAAAAGAGAATCAAGTTCTCCCGCAGAATATCCTGAAGCGTAAAGGGCTCCAACGATAGCTCCCATACTTGTACCTCCAATGAAATCTATTTTTACCCCAGCTTCTTCAATTACTTTTAAGGCACCAATATGCGCCATCCCTTTAGCACCTCCCCCACTTAAGACTAAACCTACCTTTAACCGTTCTTTTTCATCCATCTCCTGAGAATACAGAGGAATAATGCCTAATAAAAATATCATTAAGGCCCCTCCAATAAGAAGATTAAAGTTTCGTATGTTATTTATGGAAAGTCTCATATATTCTTCTCGCCATTACCTTTCCTGTAACCTCTGTGATATCTTCCAATGAGGCTTGCTTAATTCTCTTTACCGATTTAAACCTTTTTAATAATTCTGAGGCCGTTTTCTTCCCTACACCTTTAATGCTTTCAATTTCTGATGTAAGCGCTCCTTTGCTTCTCTTATTGCGATGATGTGTAATACCAAAACGATGCGCTTCATTTCTTAACTGCTGTATGATTTTAAGCGTTTCAGACTTTTTATCTAAATACATAGGTATGGGATCGTCGGGGAAATAAATTTCTTCAAGTCTTTTAGCAATACCTATTATCGCAATTTTACCTCTTAAATTTAACTGGTCTAAACTTTTTAAAGCGGAGGAAAGTTGTCCTTTACCACCATCAATAACTATAAGTTGCGGCAAATCTGATTCTTCTTCCAGTAGTCGCTTATATCTCCGGAAAACGACTTCCTCCATGGATTTAAAATCATCAGGGCCGGTAACGGTTTTAATGTTGTAATGACGGTATTCTTTTTTTGAAGGCTTCCCGTTAATAAAAACAACACAAGCTGCGACCGGATTACTGCCCTGGATATTGGAATTATCAAAACACTCAATATGCCGTGGCTCCTCAGGCAATCTTAAATCTACCTTCATCTGGGCCATTATCCTGTTTGTATGCCTATCCGGATCAACAATCTTAATCTGTTTGAAACGTTCTTGCCTAAAATATTTGGCATTTCTTTCCGAAAGTTCAACCAATTTTTTCTTATCTCCGAGTTTTGGAACCACGATTTTAAGACTAGTTGGAAGGGTGCATTCAAAAGGCAGAAAAACCGTGGTAGACATCGAATTAAACCTTAGGCGTAACTCTACAATTGCAAGCTCTAACAAATTCCTGTCTGTTTCTTCTAATTTTTTCTTAATCTCTATGGTATGCGATCGAACTATGGATCCATGCGCCAATTGAAGGAAATTTACATAGGCATATTCATTGTCCGAGATAATACTGAAAACATCAACATTGCTAATTTTTGGATTTACAATAGTAGACTTTGCTTGATAGTTCTGAAGTATATCTATTTTTTCTTTAATTACCTGTGCCTGCTCAAACTTCATATTTTTAGCAAGACTTTGCATTTGCCCTTTAAAATATTGAAGCGAAGTTTTAAAATTACCCTTAATTATTTCTCGTATGTCCTCAATCTGCTGTTGGTATTCATCACTGGTCTGTAGACCTACACAGGGGCCTTTACAATTCCCCAAGTGATACTCTAAACATAGTTTATACTTGCCGGATGCGATTTTTTCTTCCGACAAATCGTAGTTACAGGTCCTTAAGGGATATACACTTTTGATTAGTTCCATTAGAACCTTTACGGTTCTCATACTGGTATAAGGACCAAAATACTCAGATCCATCCTTAATTATATTTCTGGTAGGAAACACTCTGGGAAATCTTTCTTTTTTGATGCAAATCCACGGATATGATTTATCATCCTTAAGGAGAACATTGTATCGAGGTTGGTGTTCTTTGATTAAATTACTTTCCAAAAGCAAGGCGTCCGACTCCGTTTTTACAACGATATGTTTTAAATCGTGTATCTTTTTAACCATAACACGCGTTTTTCCGCTCGCATGTGTTTTGGTAAAATAAGACGCTACTCTTTTCTTTAAATTTTTAGCTTTCCCTACATATAACATTTTCCTATCCTTATCAAAGAATTGATACACCCCCGGACTATTGGGGATGGTATTTAACTTTACAGAGAGTGAAACTTCGGACATAGAGGAAAATAGAAATTTAGCAATTTTTTGTTCTCTAGAAATCTCAAATTAGTCAATTTAGAACACCTATCAAAGTTAAATGAAGCTTCCCTATATAGTAATATATTACAATGAATTAACGTTAAAGATTAGGATATGAGTAAATGTAAAGTCTGCAAATAAAAAACAACTAATTCCAAATTGTACTCAACGCCTTTATCGCTTAGAAAAACTCGTATCCATCGGAGGGATTTGCTGCCAAAATCAGTGCGCTAAGTAAATTTTTAGTTAATGAATAGTACGCTAATTGTTAACAGAATTATAAAAACAGTGTATTTCGTCGATAAAAATGTGCTTTTTGTAGAAAAGAAAAAAGATTTTTTTCTATCTTTATGTCATAATATTAATGCATTACATGGAAAATTATATCATCACTCTAGGTTTATACCTTGGTCTGATGCTATTTTTTAAAATATATTTTGCGGTTGCAGCAAAAGACTAGTTTTAAGATAATAGTTCCCCACACTTCAGACAAGTTTAATCGTAACATATGCTAAAAAAAGAGCTTCGGTTAAACTAT
>CAZWPZ010000209.1:0-15943 GCA_964636005.1 uncultured Eudoraea sp. | reverse complement strand
TCCTGGAAGTTTCGTGACGGAATAAGAGATAATAATTGTGTTGCCTGCTTTTTTCAGATGAGGCACGATCTATTGAAAAAGAGTAGTTGGTATTTAGAAAACTTTGAGGTTATACCTACTTTTAAAGCTGCCATACACTTTGGATCGGTTACCACAGGAGAAATAGGAGCGTTAAAAAAGCAAATTATCTTTACAGGCGACGTTCTAAATACTACTGCAAGAATTCAACACCTCTGTAATGACTACAACGTAGACATCCTTATTTCTAAAGTCCTACAAGAAGAACTTTTACCTGTGCCAGAATACAAATTAATTCCTTTAGGCAATCGACTTCTGGAGGGCAAAAAGGAAGAAATAGCACTTTATACTATTAACTATAACCCGATCTGATGTCTATGGATTTACGTAGAAACCTTCATCTAATTCTTTCTGTGCTTATAGTTGTTCCGGCGGCTTTTCTTTATGGCGTTTATCCTGAGAAAACACTATCGTTCTTATTAGACTTTCAGGTAAATACAACAGATCTTAAAAGTGTTTTCAGAGCTCTTATGGGCTTGTATTTAAGCACAGCTGTGGTATGGCTTATCGGTATTTTTAATACAGCGTATTGGAAAACGGCCACCATACTTAATTTAGTATTTATGACTGGAATAGGATTCGGCAGACTTTCTGCTTTACTTGTGGACGGACTGCCCTCAACAACCTTTGGCTATGGTATTATAGGAGAGCTACTATTGGCTGCTTTTTCTTATGCTCAATTAAGAAAATACACCTAATAACATGCCAAAATACCCCCAAGCGTCCTATTTACAAGGAAATTTGTATAAATTTTATGACGAAGACCTTTTATATTTCTAGGCAGCACAGTACATTTGACGCGGTGAAGATTCCCCATGAGAGAAAATAAGGAAATAGTCCGGATTGTGCAGGTCCTGTTGCTGTGTTCGGTGCTCTTGGCGCCCACATTCTTGCAGTTCTCGCATTATATTGCTCATCACGAACACAAGGTTTGCGATGAGATCAGCACCCATATACATGAATCCACTGTAGACTGTTTTTTATGTGAATACACTCCTGCACCATTACACTATCTAAAAGCAGAAGTTGCTAATGTTGTGGTACCAAGTATTCCTCGTGTTACTATAAAGGAGGAAATACCTTTTTTCTTTCGCACCACCAGAACAGCTACAAAACAATTACGCGCCCCACCTACTTTTTCTTAATTCAACTAACTTTTGTCCTATGTTAATTAAGAAGTCAAATGCGCTACTACGCCTTGCTAGTATTGCTTATTACCAGTACTAGTATATTTTCACAAAACTGCAACCTAACCCTTACGGGAACCGTAACGGACCAACATGATGGTACGATACTGGCTGGTGCGCTTATTATCGTTAGTGAAACTGGCGAAGCCGTAATGACGGATGAAAATGGTACTTATGCCATCACAAATCTATGTGATGCCAAGTATTCACTTCAGATATCCCATCCCTTTTGTAACACCAAAGGAATTGAAATAAGAGTTGGTCAAAACACCGTACGAAACTTCAAATTGGAGCATCATTTAGAAGAGTTAAACGAAGTGATTGTACAAGGTAAGGCGAATTCTAACAATACGAGTACCAAACTGGTGAAGGAACTATCTGAAGTAGAGATAGAGCGCTACAGTAGTGGTACTTTCGGAGATGCCTTAAACAGCATCAATGGTGTTTCTTCCTTAAACACTGGCAATACTATTGTAAAACCTATGATAAATGGACTTCACAGTAGTCGCGTAGTGATTATAAACAATGAGGTTCGGATGCAAGATCAGGAATGGGGCGCCGAACACGCACCAAACCTGGATGTGAATATGGCTTCTAAAATTACAGTCGTTAAAGGCCCTGGTGCCCTGCAGTATGGAGGTGATGCCATTGGGGGCGTGGTAATCGCAGAACCGGCTAAAGTTGCAGTCAAAGACAGTCTTTTTGGAAAAACTATTCTCAGCGGTGCAACCAACGGAAGAGGTGGCGCACTTACAAGTAGTCTTACTAAAAGCTTTGACAGTGGTTGGTATACAACACTTCAAGGTACTGTAAAACGATTTGGAGATTTTGAAGCACCAGACTATGTTTTAAGTAACACTGGAATTTTTGAGAGAGATTTTTCTGTACGTGCCGGGTTTAATCGTTTTGATTTTGGGGTTGATGGATTCTACTCCTTTTACAAAAACGAGATTGGAATACTAGCGGCTTCGCATTTAGGGGGGGCTCAGGATCAGGTAAGAGCAATAAACAGCCCTGTTCCTTTAATCATAAGAGATTTTACTTATGATATAACTCCACCCAAGCAAGACGTTACACATCACCTAGCACGAATTAAAGGCTATAAGCGACTAAATTCAATTGGTAAACTAAGCCTGCAATACGATTTTCAAAGGAACAACCGGTTAGAATTCGATGTTAGAAGAGGTGCAAACAGAAATCGGGCATCTATCGATTTACAGCTCGACACGCATACCTTATTACTAGATTTTGACTATAAACTTGCCGAAGAGTTTCGGATGAAATCTGGAATAATGGGAAGGTATCAAAATAATTTTGCGAACCCGGAAACAGGTGTTCGAAGGCTTATCCCTGATTATGACAAATATGAATTAGGAGTGTATACCTTGGGAGAATATTCCCTTAACGAGCAATGGCTTTTAGAAGCTGGCTTGCGATTTGATTACTCCTATATGGATGTTTTTAAGTTTTATCGCACTTCGTTTTGGGAATCCCGAAATTACGATGTACTGATTCCTGAAATTGTTGTGGAAGAGTTTAACAATCAGATACTGACAAATCCACAGCCAAGTTTTAGTAATCTTTCTGGCAGTGCAGGTTTTACATATACTATTAATTCTGGGTACAAGCTATTTTTCAACTATGCGTTGAGTTCCAGAGCTCCTAACCCATCGGAATTATTTAGTGAGGGCCTTCATCATTCCGCTTCCAGAATAGAACTTGGTGATCTTCTTTTCGACTCTGAAGTAGGTCATAATATTAGCCTTAGCTTCCAAAAGAAAGAAGGAGTGTTTGCCTTTTCCATTAGTCCCTACGGTAATTTTATAAACAATTTTATCGCACTAGAACCTACCGGGATTCAGCAAACCATAAGAGGAAATTTTCAGGTTTGGGAGTACAGACAGACCAATGCACAAATGCTGGGGATTGATGTGGATGCCTCCTATGACTTTTATCGAAATTTAGGCTTTTATAGTCAATTTTCATTGGTAAAGGGCTATGATGTGGAAAGGGATGAACCTCTTATTAACATCCCTGCAGCAAATTTTAAAAATGCCTTGGTATACCAAAACCCAAAGATCAACAATCTCTGGCTGCAACTTCAAAGTGAATACGTTTTTCGTCAAAATGAATACCCTGACAATAATTTTGAAGTCTTTGTCCCTGAAACTGGAACTACGGAATTAGTAGATGTAAGCACTCCTCCGGACGCCTATCATCTGTTAAACTTTAATTCCAGTATCGACTTTATATTAAACCCAAAATCGACCCTGACGGTCGGTTTTACAATTACAAATATTTTTAATACCTCCTACCGAAACTATCTGAATAGGTTGCGCTTCTATGCGGATGATTTAGGCAGGAACTTTTTATTGAATGTAAAATTGAATTATTAATTAAAACAAATTTTAAATTTTAGAATATTATGAAAACTATTAAACTATTATCCCTTTTCGCGTTTGCCGGACTTGTGTTAACTTCTTGTTCCGATGACGATGATGCACCAGAAATCATCAATGAAGAAGAATTAATTACTACATTGACCGTTACGCTTACCCCGAGTACTGGTGGAACAGCCATTACACTGCAGACTAGAGACCTAGATGGTGATGGGCCAAATCCTCCTGTTGTAACCGTTTCTGGTGACTTAGTTGCTGGTACATCTTATAATGGTGCTATAGTCTTATTAAACGAAACGGAGAGTCCTGCAGAGGACATTACCGAAGAAGTAGAAGAAGAAAGTGATGAGCACCAATTCTTTTACACTGTTGGTGGAGGCTTAGATGCAACTACAACCTATGGTAATTTTGATGGAGCTGGTAATCCTTTAGGAACTGAGTTTAGTCTCTCTGCTGTAAGTGCGAGCTCTGGCACCTTAACTTTTACCTTGAGACATGAACCAAACAAGCCAAATAGTGGCTTAAGTGATGCCGGTGGGGAAACAGATATTGAAGCAACTTTTAATGTAGAGATTCAATAAGAGATCCTATTAATTACTTTAACCGCTTCTTTTAAGGCATGCTTCAAAGAAGCGGTTTTTTTATAGCAACTTTTTGTTTGTCCCATTCATATTACTATTACAGATTATGCATGTTACTAATTACCCATTAATTGGGTGGCAACTAGATAGTCTTCAAGCTAATACCTCCTACCTCTAGGTATTGCATAACTCCTAGGTATAAATTACTTGGAGAATACCCTTCTTCTTTTATTCCCAAAGAATCGCACTTCTATATTTACTACTAGTATTAATTATTTGTTTATCTTGTTTGCAGATGAACTACAAAAACGATTAGCCATATGAAAAGTCTTATTCTCCTTCTTTTTTTACTTATAAGTTCCACCATCATTGCTCAAAGCAAAGTGCTCGAAAGTCTCACTATGCCCAGTAATTTATTAGGAACTGAGGTTAGCTATTCGGTTTATTTACCCGATGGGTACGAGAATTCTACCCGTCATTACCCAGTGGTTTATCTATTAAATGGCTATACAGGAGACGAAACCAGTTGGATAGAAGCTGGAGGCATGCAACGTATTGTAGACCAGGAGATTGCTAATGGATCTATAGTCGAAATGATTATTGTTATGCCAGATGGAGACGACAGACTGTATATGAACAGATCGGATGGCACTTATCCCTTTGAAGACATGTTAATTAAAGAGCTTTTACCATTTATGGAAAAGGAATATCGCATTAGAAAGGGTAAAAGATATACAGGCATAAGTGGGCTGTCTATGGGAGGTGCAGGTTCCTTAAAACTGGCACTTAAATACGATACGCTCTTTGGTGCAGTGGCTGCATTTAGCTCGGCAGTATTTACACGAGAATCGGTGACCACTTCCGATCAAAAAGCCATGGATGGATATATATCCAAAGCGATGCCAGATATGGTTGGTCTTAAAGGAGAGAAAAGATTAAACAAGACCTATGAGGAGTACGATGTTCTTCATCTGGTGGCAACCAAAGATCCGGAAAGCTTAAAATCTGTAAAGATATATTTTGACTGCGGCGATGATGATTTTCTAACTCTAGGTAATGCCGAACTACACAAACAATTAATCCTGAAGAAGATTCCACACGAATATCGGGTTAGAGATGGAGCCCATACCTGGCCTTTTTGGAGAGAGTCTCTGCCGGTGGGGTTAAAGTTTATTAGTGATTCGTTTTGGCGCTAAGTAGCAAAGACTTATTTTTTACTTTTTTGTTTTCTTATCGTAGAGCTGTCTAAGTCGAACGTAATGTTTTCCACATTTGTGCCGCCGGATGGATTTGTAGGATTAGATTGACTTGTTTTTCTTTTAAATTTCTTTTTATCTTTTGTTATTCCCATGTTATATTTTTTATTGTTTCCTATAAAAACTAACATAATCAGAAGGAAATCCAAATCCTAATAGCTAAAACTCTGTTAATGCAATCTTCATTTTGTTAAGGCTGAAGAACTGATGCTACTGATTTTGACAATCTCCTGCATAAGAAGACACAATGTATATTCTTAATTTAAGATATAAGAGTTACTATTTTGTCATTCAACAAAGATACCCTCAAATTTCCATCTTAACATATTTATCTCAAATTTCTAATCTCCAATTTCCAAAAGCCATTTTTCTAAAATCATAAAATAGTCTTTATGCAAAGTCGCCCAATAAGGAAAATCCGATTCGCCTACATAATACATGGAGTGGTTTGCATTTTCAAGAAGAACTTGTTGAATATCCGAGTTAATTGCCGGGTTTATGGCAGATGCAATTACTGACATACTCTCCATGGGAATTATCTCATCTTTTTCACCTTGTATAATTAACATAGGCTGCTCAACCTTTTTAAAATAGGGCACCGGAGAATATTTCAACTTGGGGTCAATGGCCACATCGTCTAAATTTGGTATCCAAATACTTTCCATCCACGAAGCATTTTTGTTCTGGGATATGGCTGCCTGCAATTCTGATTTAGTAGTTATACCTCCAATATAGTTGAAGACCATTTTTTGTAAATTCGCTGCGGGCTCAAGATCCGATCCCAGCTTTTCTCTATTTCTATTCTTCCATGCATTTAGGTCGCTCTCCAATAAGGTCGATCCCGGACAACTGATGACAATACCGGCTCCCAGGTCTGGCATTTTTTCAAGAAGATAAGGAACCTTTGTCGCACCCTGACTACTACCCTTAATTACAATTTGATTATAAGTAATTCCGACGGTACTAGAAAAAACCTCTATAGAAATTGTATCATCTGAGAGCAGCTCCTCCATGCTTGTCGTTTGCCAATTTCCTTCGGAGCTTCCGGTGCCCCTTTTATCGTAATGAAAAGTGGTATAGCCTCTTTTGGCAAAATAGATAGCTTCCGCTCTGGAACCACTTCGATCTCCACCGCCAGAGGAAGTAAGTAGAACCAATGCTTTTCCATTTGCCTCTTTAGGTGTATAAATACTTCCGGCAAAATTTAAACCTTCATTACTAAATTTGATGTCCCTAATGCTATAACTATTTTGCTTTTTAGTCGATTCTTGTTGTAGTATATAGGGTACTATATTTCCGCCAACATCTAATGTTCCTTGAAGTTGTAAACTGTCTGGAATCCATTTGTTTTTAAATTGATAGGTATAGTGATCGCTTTGAAGTACAAAAGTGATAGAGTCCCCATGAACGTGAACGTTTCTTGCAGGAATGCCTATAGCATTTTGGCGTAAGCTACTAAAAAAGGTGGTCCAGCTATCTTCGTTTTTTACTATTTCAAAACGTATATCTACATTAAAATTACCTTTTTGAAAATTTCCTGAATAGGTACCTCCTTTGAAAGAAGATTCCTGGGCGTAACCAACAAGACAAAACAATAAAAACAAACCTAAACAATAACTATTTTTCATCTTTTTTGTAGTCGCAATAATCTACTAATTACATAAGCATCTATTTTGTAAGACGCTGCTAATCCAGAAATGTTACATTCACACAGAGAAATTGTTGAATTAAAAGGGCTTAAGACGATATTTTTAAAATAAAATTTAGATATTGTGTGCAGAGGTATACCTTACTCTCCCCGAAATGGCACCTCCATATGTTAACCTAAATAAACCAAACTCTAGACGCAGCAACTTTATGGAATTAGTTATTGAAAATTTAAATAAAACGTATGCCAATGGTGTACATGCCCTAAAAAATGTAGATCTTACCATCCCACGTGGAATGTTTGGACTGTTAGGTCCCAACGGTGCTGGTAAATCTTCATTGATGCGTACCTTGGCTACGTTACAAGAGGCCGATTCTGGAAGTATTAATCTGGGCGAAATAGATATTTTAAAAGACAAGAAAAAGGTTAGGGAGATACTTGGTTACCTGCCACAGGAATTTGGGGTATATCCAAAGATAAGTGCCTACAATATGTTACATCATATAGCCTCATTAAAAGGGGTGGCCAAAAAGTCGGAACGAAAAGAACTAGTAGAATCTCTGCTTGTAAAAACGAATCTTTGGCAATATCGAAACAGAAATCTGGGAACCTATTCCGGAGGGATGAAACAACGCTTTGGGATAGCTCAGGCTTTAATTGGGGACCCTCGTTTAATCATTGTAGACGAGCCTACTGCCGGTTTAGACCCGGCCGAGAGAGTCCGATTTCACAACCTGTTAAGTGAAATAGGCGAAAATACGATTGTCATACTTTCTACCCATATTGTAGAAGATATTTCCAATCTCTGCAGTGCAATGGCAATCATTTGTCTTGGCGAAGTGGTTATCAAGGGTAACCCATCAGAGTTGACAAAAGGAGTTGTTGGAAAAATTTGGAAAAAGAAAATAGGTAAGAGTGAACTGGAAGTCTATCAAAAGGATTATCGGGTTATATCTACCCATCTCAAAGCCGGTGAAACTATTATTCATGTTTTAAGTGAAGAACAACCCCATAGTTCTTTTGAGAAGAGTGCAGCCAATCTGGAAGACGTATATTTTTCAGAAATCACTAGTCGAATGGAGACCATTGCAGACTAATTTCAATTTACTTAAAACGGAACTTCCATGTTTAAACAAATTTTTTTATTTGAGATAAAATACAGATTAAAAAGGCCAGCCACCTGGGCATACTTTGGAATTCTTTTGGTTTTCGGATTAATTGTAGCTATTGGCGGAAACGGACCAACCTCTGAAAAGGTGTTCGTTAATTCTCCTGTTGGTATTGCCACCATGCTTATTACCATTAGCATTTTTGGCGTAATGTTGGCGAGTGCCATAATGGGGGTTCCCATCTACAGGGATATTGAACACAAAACGGAAAATTATTATTTCACTTATCCAATTAGTGAAAAAGGATATGTTCTGGCCCGGTTTTTAGGTTCACTTACCATATTGTTTTTAATTAGTCTTGGATTTCAATTAGGGCTGATTACTGGTTTTGCCATAGGCCCTTATGCCGGTTATGTAGAACCTGAACGATTTACCGACTTTCATTTGTATTACTATTTACAGCCTACTTTTATCCTTTATTGGAGTAATTTTTTCTTTTCTGGCTGTATCTTTTTTGCCCTTGTAGCGCTTACGAAGAGAATCATGCTTGCATATGCTGGTGGGACCATTCTCTTTATTACCTACTTGGTTACCTTAACGCTAACACAAGATATTGAGAATAAAGACTTAGTTAGTCTTTTTGATCCTTTTGGCTTTGGCACCTATTCTAATGTTATTGAGTACTGGACCCCGGAAGAGCAGAATACCCAGACCGTTCCATTTACAGGAATGTTAGTATGGAACCGTTTACTTTGGGTTGGGATAGGTTTATTGGCCTTACTGAGTACCGTATTTAAGTTTGATTTCCAACGTTTCCTCAACCGAAAAGTTAGCACGAAAAAAGTCAAACTAGAAAACGAGACGGTAAATGAAAAAGCGGTTTTAGAAAAAATTCCAACTGTAGAAAAAATCTACTCCAAAAGCTTAAATCTTAAAATACTTCTGGATTTAGCCAAAATGGAGGTTAAGAATATTGTGAAAGATAACTTCTTTATTGCCATTTTAGTAGCTGCTACACTATTCCTGTTTTTTGATGGTTGGTTTGGCTTTCCCCTTTATGGTACTCCTTCTCTTCCGACAACGTATTATATGTTAGAAGTAAAGGATTTTAACTTTATCGTTCTCATGTTTGTCCTCATAGTCTTTATGACAGGAGAAGTCATGCATAGAGAACGAAGTGTAAACTATGACCAAATATTTGGGTCTCTTCCCATTCCCAACGGCATAATTTACGGCTCTAAATTTTTAGCACTTGTATTTATCAGCTTTTTATTAGTCAATTTGGTACTGGTAAGTGGTGTTTTTAATCAGATAACAAAAGGGTATTACGACTTTAAATTCGGTATGTATTTTACAGATTTATACCTTATTGAATTTCCCAAATACATCACTTTTGTATTGCTAGCCTTCTTTGTGCATTCTTTGGTTACCAAAAAGTTTATTGGCCATGTTGTGGCTATAGCTATTTGGGCACTCCTTTTTGCTATTAACAGCTTTATGGATGTAGACAATAACTTGTATTTGTATGCCTACGCCCCTGGTTATACCGTTTCCGACATGAATGGCTTCGGACATTTTGGAAGTGCATTGTTTTGGTTTAGATTATACTGGTTGTCGTTTGGTGGGGTTTTGGCATATTTAGGTTTTCTATTTTGGAGACGAGGCACAGATTCTGGAAGAAATTCCAGGCTGCGATTGGCCAAGGAAAGGCTTAACAAGCCAACTCTATCTTCTATTGTAGTTCTAGCGGTAATCTGCCTGGGTTGTGGAATCTATATTAACTATAACACCAAAACAATTAATAATTACCAAACCGAAAAAGCTGGAACCATCGCCGCGGCTGAATACGAAAAACAACTTGGGAAGTACAATAGAATAGACCAGCCAAAAGTTGTGGATGTTAAAATGGAAGCAGATCTCTTCCCTGAAAACCGCAGTGCTACCATAAAAACTGTTTACCAATTAGTTAATAAATCTAGCCAACCAATAGATTCCTTGCATCTGAACTGGGGAAGTCCGGGAATATTTCACAAAGAAATAGAAACATTTAAGATAGACGGAAGTCCAGCTGTACTTGGAAAAAAGTACGAAGATTTCAACTATGAAATATATGCCTTGGGTACCAGAATGAACCCCGGAGACACCCTGGAAATGGAACTTACCGTTACCGGAAGATTTAAGGGATTTCCCAACGAAGGAAGTGGAAGGCAAATAGTATACAACGGGACCTTTATGGATAATTCATTTTTTCCTTCGTTTGGATATGATACACAACAAGAACTGACCAGTGATCAAGACAGGAAAAAGTACGAACTCCCGAGCAAAGACTACAACCTTCCGCCTCAGGACGATAGTTGGGGACTAAGTAACCTTCTTTTCAATGATGATGCCGACTATGTTACTTTTGAGGGAACTGTTAGTACGACGCCGGATCAAATTGCCATTTTGCCCGGATATTTACAAAAGGAATGGGAAGAAAATGGACGAAGATACTTTAGCTACAAAATGGAGGGAGATCTGGACTTCTTTTACAACATATCCTCAGCCAGATATGAAATATACAAAGAGGTATGGACTGGCAAAAGCGGCAAAAAAATAAATATTGAGATTTTTCATCATCCCGAGCACACCTATAATATTGACCGCTTTGTTAAAAGTGTAAAACATTCCTTGGATTACTTTTCAGAAAATTTTGGACCGTACCAATATCGGCAAATACGGATTATAGAATTCCCACGCTACGCTAGTTTTGCACAGTCTTTTCCAAACACAGTTCCATTCTCAGAGAGTTTTGCCTGGGTTGGCGATTTTAGCGATCCTGAGGATTTGGACTATGCTTATTTTGTAACCTCCCATGAAGTAGCTCATCAATGGTGGGGTCATCAGGTAACCCCATCGGCCACAAGAGGTGCGAATCAAATTTCAGAATCCATGGCCGAATATGCCGCTCTGATGGTAATGAAGAAAGAGTATGGCAAGGATGCTATGCAACGCTTTTTAAAGGAGGAGCTAGACGATTACTTAAGGGGTAGAGCCAACGAAAGCAAATTTGAAAAAACTTTGCTAGATAACGACAATCAGGCCTATGTATGGTATCAGAAAGGTGCACTTATATTGTACGCATTGCAAGACCTTATAGGAGAGAAAACCTTAAACAAAGGCTTTAAGCGTTTTGTTGATTCTGCATTATACAGACAAAAAGCACCTTTTGCCACAAGCCTGGAATGGTATAATCATATTAAAGCGGTCACACCAGATTCCTTAAGTTATTTTTTGGAAGACAGTTTTGAAAAGATTACGCTCTACTCTAATAAAACGACCAATGCTGAATTCAAACCTTTAGACAATGGCCAGTTTGAAGTCACCATCACTACTGAAAGTTCGAAGAGTCATTTCGATGGAAACGGAAAACTACTCAGCAGTCCTGAAAGACCAAATCTCCTGGAAATTGGAGTATTTGGGGAAGATTCTGTTAATGATTTGGGCGTGACGGTAAAAACACCCATTGTACTGGAGAAAAAGTGGATAAAACCGGGAGAAAACCGTTTTACATTTATTGTGGATAAGCTTCCAGTAAGAGCAGGAATCGATCCTTACAATAAAATGATAGACAGAATTCCGGACGATAACTTGAAGTATTTGGAAGAAAGTAGCAATTAAATAATAGCTTCCTGTAGTGAAGATTTATTTACTAAAATAACCTCTTTAATAATTTAAAGTATGAAAAAGTATAGCAAGACCCGCAGGAACTTTATAAAACAAAGTATAACTGCCAGTGCCGGTATTAGTATAGTACCGAGTTTTGCGGTTAGTGGGTTAGGACATAAGGCTCCTAGCGACAAGTTGAACATTGTTGGTATTGGTGTTGGGGGAAAAGGAATGCGCAACTTAAATGCCATGAATACCGAAAACATCATTGGACTTTGTGATATTGACTGGAACTTTAGCAAACCCTGTTTTGATCTTTTTCCTAAGGCCAAGAAGTATTATGACTGGAGAATAATGTACGAAGAACTTGGATCCTCTATAGATGGTGTGGTAGTCGCAACCGCAGACCATACCCATGCTGCAATTGCAGCAACTGCCATGACTATGGATAAACATGTCTATTGTCAAAAACCCCTTACTCATAGCATATATGAATCGAGGCTACTGACTAAACTCTCACAACAATACAAAGGAGCGACACAGATGGGAAACCAGGGAAACTCCGGAGATGGAGTAAGACAGCTGTGCGAATGGATATGGAATGGCGAAATTGGCGAAGTTAAGGAAGCCCATGCTTGGACGGATAGGCCGATTTGGCCGCAAGGACTGGAACGTCCCAAAGAAAAAATGGCAGTTCCAAAGAATTTTGACTGGGACCTCTTTGTAGGCCCTGCCAAAGCTAGACCCTACCATGACATATATACGCCTTGGAACTGGCGAGGTTTTTGGGATTTTGGTACCGGTGCTTTTGGGGATATGGCTTGCCATGTAATGGACCCAATCTACCGAGCCCTAAAACTACAATACCCAAATGCCATATCCGGAAGTTCCACCAGTTTAAATACGGAGAGTGCCCCAAATGCAGAAAAAGTATGTTTCGAATTTCCAGCAAGAGAGGATATACCAAACCTAAAATTACCTAAAGTAAAAGTACACTGGTACGATGGTGGGCTCCTGCCAGACAGACCAGACTTGTTAGAGGATGGTGTACCCCTCCTTAGGGATGGCTTAGGTGGATGTATGTTTATTGGCTCCAAAGACACCCTGATATGTGATAGTGGTGGGTTTAACCCAAGACTATTATCCGGAAGGGTCCCAAACATGACCCCTTACCTTCGAAGAATCCCCGACATGGTAAAATATATAGACGGACCACATGAGCAAGACTGGATAAGAGCTTGTAAAGAATCACCCGAAAATAGAACCAATGGCTCCGCCCATTTCGGATATTCTGGCCCATTTAATGAAATGGTATTGCTTGGAGTATTAGCCATTCGCCTTCAAGGTCTGCATAAGACTTTGAAGTGGAATGGGGAAGAAATGCGTTTTACCAACATTACCCAAAATGATACTATGGAGGTGGTGGAATCCTTTAACTTCGACCGTGTAAAGGGTAACCCCTCATGGGATGTTAAAAGGGTAAAAATAAACGCATACGATGCAGCCAAAGAGTACATAAGGCATACCTACCACAATGGCTGGAACTTACCTTCTATAGGATAACTATATATTGCCAAGAAGGCTTGAGCCAAAAACTTTAGAGAGCTCTTATGTCTAATGGACACATTCCGAATTTTTTAAAAAAATAAAGTGTATTATGAGGGGTAGTCGTAGTTTATAATAAAGGTCATATATAAGTTAATTATATCTTCTGTTTTCTTTAAAAGTAATCGAAGAGTGCAACAACACCGTTATACGAAATTATACAAGAAAATACGAAGGACGCTCCTAAACCTAGATTTATCCAAACATTTGTTCTGTAGTTTTTCATTATTCCCCGATTGTTTATCAATAATAAAATTCCAAAAATAACTAGGGGTAAAACAAAAACATTGAATACCTGTGATACAATTTGCATTTCTATTGGATTAGCTCCAAAAACGGGAACAATCAGTGCAAACAAACAGGCAATTGCTGTTATAATTCTAAACTGTCGTGAGCTTGTATCCAACTTTCCTGATTGATAATCGGCAAGAAGGATAGGCGCTATTAATAGGCATGGAAAAATGGAAGACAGACCAGCACTAAGCGTTCCGAAGAAAAAGAGTGTCAGTGCAAACTTTCCGGCTATCGGTTCCAGGGTGTTCACCATATCCAATACTTTGGTTACGGGTTCACCTTGATGAAAAAGAGCTCCACTCGCCACGGCCATAACCGAACCACTTATTATAAAGACCAGTACAGCAGCTATAATGGCATCTTTTTTCTGCTGTTTTCTGTTATGAATCGTCCAACCTTTACCCTGTACAAAAAGCGGACGTGATAAGAATGTCGCTGCCGCCATGGTAGTACCAACAAATGCTGCTACCATCATTTTACCACCTTCAACAGCGGGAATAGAAGGCACAAGGCCTTGTAAAACCTCTATTGGCAATGGATAAACCATAAATAAAGACAAAAGAAAAGAGAGCCCCATTATGGTAACAAACACTACCAAAATTTTTTCAAAGAAAGTGTATTTACCTACGAGTAGTAAGGAATACATGACGGCTATAACTACAATAGCAATGATTAGAACACTCTCGTACCGTACTCCTTCCAATTGGGGAAAATAGATAAGAAATATTTCAAAAAGGATGTTTGCTGAAATACCCAAAATACCCATTAAGGAATTCCATTGACCAAAAGATATCCCAACAATAATAAGGATAGCGATAATTTTACCACCCCTGATATGATTTTTAAAACTAAATAAGGCCGTTTCACCAGTAATCAGGGTATAATTACCATAAACATACATTAACAAACCAGAAAATATACAGCTTATCAGGAGTACCCATAATAATTGCATCCCATACGTACTTCCGGCCACTATCATTGAAGTAACGCTTCCGGTACCAATGGTATATCCTATGGCAAATATTCCAGGGCCAAAAGCCAAAATTAATTTTAGAAACTTTTTGAAAAGAGAATTTGAAGGTTTGTTTTCATTCATGATCAATGTCTAGTGAGTAATCCAGGGGATATTATAGTATCAGAGAAAATTCTTCGGATTAATAAAAAAGTTCCTCTTCTATTAATTTCGTAATTCGGCAATTAGTGCCAAGGTAGAACTAACCCTTTTCTCTAAAGAAATAAAATCCTTATTCGCAAGAATTTCCTTACTGATCAGTTTGGAGCCCATGCCGACGCATACTACCCCAGCATCGAACCATGCCTTCAAATTTGCTTCCTCTGTGCTAACTCCGCCTGTTGGCATTATACTTGTCCATGGTTGTGGGCCCTTAATTGCCTTAACAAATCCAGGACCGTAAATATCACCAGGAAAAAGTTTTATTATTTCGCAGCCCATTTCTTCTGCCCTATTTATTTCGGTTAATGAACCACATCCAGGTGACCATAATACCTTACGTCTATTGCAAACTATGGCGATATCTTCTCGCATAGAAGGTGTTACAATGAAATTGGCACCCATCTGTAAATAAAATGAGGCCGCCGCAGCATCTGTAATAGAACCAACACCCATTATTAGTCCAGGAAGCTCCTCTAGCGCATATTTGATAAGTTGAGAGAAGACTTCAAAGGCAAAATCTCCTCTAGCCGTGAATTCTATTAATCTAGCACCTCCATTGTAGCAAGCTTTTAAGACTTTCTTACCCAATTCTACGTCGGGATGGTAAAACAAGGGTACCATTCCCGTCTCGCGCATTACGTTTGCAACCTGAATCCTTGTGTACTGAGCCATTTAAAACAATTTATCTTACTACTCTTCCTGAGGCATCTCCCCCCATTAATTTTTGTACCTCATCTACGGTAACTAAGTTCGCATCACCTTTTATGGTATGCTTTAAACAAGAAGCTGCTACTGCAAAATCTAAGGCATTCTGATCGTCCTTAGGATACTTAAGCAAACCGTATATTAGTCCTCCCATAAAAGAATCACCCCCACCTACTCTATCAACAATATGGGTGATTTGATACTGTCTGGTCTCATACATTTTCTTACCGTCATATAACACTCCTGCCCAAGTATTATG
>CAZWPZ010000208.1:0-1755 GCA_964636005.1 uncultured Eudoraea sp. | reverse complement strand
ATTTGCCTTCCCCGTTGGATAAAGAGGCCATAGTTGGTACCGATCCTAATACAGAAGAAGAGATAAAGAGAAAGCCGGATGTAAAAGAGCCTTTTTCTGCTCTAGCTTTTAAAATTGCCACAGATCCTTTTGTTGGTCGTTTGGCATTCTTTAGAGCGTATTCTGGTAAACTTAATGCCGGGTCTTATGTGCTTAACAATCGCTCCGGCAATAAAGAACGTATTTCCCGTATTTACCAAATGCATTCGAATAAGCAGAATGCTGTAGAATCTATTTCTGCAGGGGATATTGGAGCTGCAGTTGGATTTAAGGATATAAAAACCGGAGATACACTGTCGGATGAGAAGCATCCAATTATTCTGGAAAGTATGAATTTCCCTGATCCAGTTATTGGTATAGCGGTAGAACCTAAAACCAAGGCAGATGTGGATAAGTTGGGAATGGCCTTAGCTAAGTTAGCAGAAGAGGATCCTACCTTCGTTGTTAAAACAGATGAAGCTTCAGGACAGACTATCATTTCTGGTATGGGTGAGCTACACTTGGATATTATCATGGATCGTCTTAGAAGAGAATTCAAGGTAGATGTAAACCAGGGTCAGCCACAGGTGGAGTACAAAGAAGCACTTACAAGAAGTGCCGATCACAGAGAGACGTACAAGAAACAAACCGGTGGTAGAGGTAAATTTGCAGATATTGTATTTACCATGGAGCCTGCAGAAGATGGAAAACCTGGACTTGAGTTTATAAATAACATCAAAGGAGGTAATATTCCTAGAGAATATATTCCTTCAGTAGAAAAAGGATTCAAAGAAGCCATGAAAAATGGTCCTTTGGCAGGTTTTGAAATGGATAGTATGAAAATTACGTTGAATGACGGTTCTTTTCACCCTGTAGATTCCGATTCACTTTCCTTCGAACTAGCTGCCAAAATCGGATACAAAGAGGCTGCGAAAGCTGCCAGAGCTGTATTGATGGAGCCTATTATGAAGTTAGAAGTGCTTACTCCTGAAGAGAATATGGGAGATATCGTTGGAGATTTGAACAGAAGAAGAGGTCAGGTCAATAACATGGACGACAGAGCAGGAGCGAAAGTTATCAAGGCAGAAGTGCCGCTTTCAGAAATGTTCGGATATGTGACAGCCTTAAGAACGCTATCCTCTGGTAGAGCAACATCGACTATGGAATTTTCGCACTATGCAGAAACACCTAGTAATTTAGCAGAAGAAGTAGTTAAAGCAGCAACAGGAGTAACGGCTTAAAAAATAGCATCATGAGTCAAAAAATTAGAATAAAGTTAAAATCATACGATCATAATCTGGTTGATAAATCAGCAGAAAAGATTGTTAAAACGGTTAAAACAACAGGTGCTATTGTAACAGGGCCAATTCCGTTGCCAACGCACAAGAAAATATTTACGGTTTTGCGTTCACCGCACGTGAATAAGAAATCGAGAGAGCAATTCCAATTGAGTTCCTATAAAAGGCTATTGGATATCTATAGTTCCTCTTCCAAAACCATTGATGCTCTAATGAAATTAGAGTTGCCCAGCGGCGTGGAAGTAGAAATTAAAGTTTGATAGAATAATTCCGTTTCAGTAGTAAGCGGAGACATGTCCTGAGCGTTTCGCGAGGGAAAAACGGTAACAAAAATGTATTCGGGATCGAATTATTTTTGATCCTGTTTTTTTTGAATAAGAATTGAATTTTTAAATAATTAATAATTAAAGTATGTCTGGGTTAATAGGAAAAAAAGTAG
>CAZWPZ010000207.1:0-6282 GCA_964636005.1 uncultured Eudoraea sp. | reverse complement strand
ATTTTTGATGCTCCGACCAGAGACTTTTGTGAAGTAAGAAGGCAAAAAACAAATACTCCACTGCAAGCACTGGCCCTACAAAATGATGTTCAAATGTTAGAGGCTGCCCGTGTTTTGGCAGAAAATACACTTAACCAAAGTACTTCGGATGAAAGCCTGGTCAATGATATTTTTAAGAGAATCCTAATTAGAAAACCAAAACCTGATGAATTAAGCTTGTTAGAGAATTACTATGCAGATGCCTGGAAGCTTTACTCGGAAAATCCAGAAGATGCTGAGCTCCTTTTAGAGGTAGGCAACTATAAAAGGTCCAAAGGAGACAATGCAAAAACAGCAGCCTTAATGCTCACGGCACAGGTCATTTATAATTTAGACGAAACGATAACTAAAGAGTAGGTTATGGAAGATAAGAAGACAGAAAACGAAAATCCATTAAAGGTAAACCGACGGCATTTCTTTTCACAACTCAGTGTTGGAATTGGTTCGCTGGCCTTAGGGTCTCTTTTGATACCGGATCTGTTTAAAGGAAAATCCATCGGCAATGCAAGTATGGCAGAACTGGGTGTTCCGCATTTTGCACCCAAAGCAAAACGAATAATTTATCTTTTTCAGGCAGGTGCTCCTTCTCAGTTGGAGTCTTTCGATTACAAGCCGACCTTACGAAAGAGAATGGGAGAAGATCTCCCTGAGTCCATTAGAAATGGGCAGCGACTTACTGGAATGACTTCAGGACAAGATACGTTTCCTTTAATGCCACCAGCCATAGGCTTTCAACAACATGGAAAAAGCGGACAATGGATAAGCGATTATTTTCCGCATATAGCTAAAATTGCAGACGAAATATGTGTGGTAAAAAGTTTGCACACCGAGGCAATAAACCACGATCCGGCCATCACTTTTTTCCAAACAGGAAGTCAGATTTCGGGCAGACCAAGTATGGGTTCCTGGTTGAGTTATGGATTGGGCAATGAAAATAAAAATCTGCCCTCGTTTGTTGTGTTAACATCCCGGGGAAAAGGAAATAGTCAGGGACTGTATTCTAAACTCTGGTCCAGTGGATTTCTAGATTCAAAACATCAGGGCGTATTACTGCGCTCTGGTAAAGATCCCGTTCTGTATTTGAACGACCCCGATGGTCTGAGCAGATCAGATAAAAGGCATCTTCTCGATAAAGTCTCCTCCTTAAATAAAATGCATCAGGTAGAAACAGGAGATGATGAAATCGAGTCGCGCATTGCCCAATACGAGATGGCCTACAGAATGCAAATGTCTGTCCCTGATGTGATGGATATTTCCAAAGAACCAGAAGATATCATAAAACTTTATGGCGAAGATTGCCAGGTACCTGGTACCTATGCAGCCAATGCCTTACAAGCGAGACGCCTGGCAGAGAATGGCGTGCGGTTTATTCAGTTGTATCATCAGGGATGGGATCAGCACGGAAATCTACCCAAGGAGATGGCGGGGCAGGCAAAAGATGTAGATCAGGCATCTGCTGCTTTGATACTGGATCTAAAACAGAGAGGAATGCTCGAGGACACCTTAGTAATCTGGGGTGGAGAATTTGGAAGGACAAACTATTGTCAGGGCAAGTTCGACCCTAATTTCTATGGACGAGACCATCACCCCAGAGCTTTCAGTATTTGGATGGCAGGCGGAGGTGTAAAACCAGGAATCAGTTACGGTGAGACAGACGAGTTTGGGTATAATATTATTAAAGATCCTGTTCATATAAATGACTTTCATGCCACATTAATGCATGCCATGGGCTTAGATCACGAACAACTTACCTATAAATACCAAGGAAGAAGGTTCCGACTTACCGATGTAGCAGGAAATGTAATTAATGACCTATTAAGCTAATATATGAGCCTACCAAATAGAACCAATGGGTTTAACTACACCATTCTAGGTCTTACCATATTTCTTCTCTTTTGTACCCTTTTTAATTCTTATATAGAATTACCGCCGCTATTGGCTTGGTTGGGAAAATGGCATCCTTTGCTGTTGCATTTTCCGATTGTTTTGCTCTTGGGTATTGCACTTCTCACTCTCTTTAATAGACCTGTACATCCTTTACTTTTTAAGGTAACTGTACTCACAACCCTGTTGACTGCTATTTCTGGATTCTTTTTAGCCACGGATATTACAGATAAAGGCGATATCCTGCTAAGGCATCAATGGCTTGGTAGCGGGTTGGCATTTCTTTGTGTTATCTGGTATGCTTTTGTCGATTCCATTCCGAAAAAACCCTTGTTAAAAAAGGGTATACCCGGCCTTATTTTAGTGATCACTATTGGCACTGGGCATTTTGGTGGGATGCTTACACATGGCGAAGATTTCCTTAGCATTCCTTTAAATAAATCCTATTCCAAGATTCCAGAAAACCCTCTAGTTTATAACGATATCGCTGCCAGGATACTAGATCAAAATTGTGTTAGCTGCCACAACCCGAATAAGAAAAAAGGTGAATTGTTGATGACATCCTTAGCCAATTTAAAAAAAGGTGGTGAGAACGGGCCTGCTCTAGTACCAGGGAATCTGGAAGAAAGTGAATTGATTAGAAGAATAGAACTTCCAAAAGAGGACGAAGAACATATGCCTCCGGAGGGAAAAAAAGCCCTCGATGCCATAGAAATTGATATTCTAAGGCAATGGATACTCAAAGGGGCTCCGGATACTCTTAGGCTATACGACCTGGCAGAATCAGATCCTTTGGCCAAAAGCATAAGAGAATTTATGGCTCCGGATCAAAGCCTAAAATATAAAGACTTTGCAACTGTTGCCGACAGTACACTACAAAGACTCGCCTCAGATTACTTGACTATTACCAGATTATATGGTCAATCCAATGCATTAGCTGTAGACGCATATAAACCGCCAGAATACCAACCCGACTACCTCCTAAGACTTCAGGAAATTGCAGATAATATTGTAGAACTAGATTTTAGTAATTTACCTTTAGGTAACGCTGAAGTAGGATTGATTGCAAAATGCAAAAATTTGGAATGGTTAGAAGTAGACGGCACACCATTTAAAGACGAAAACTTAGATTTTTTACAAGGTCTAAATAAAATTAGATTACTGAAGATTTTTAATACAGAGGTATCGGATAAAAGTATTACTTCCTTTAAGGAATTTGAAAACCTTCAACAACTCTATGTTTGGAACACGAATTTAAGCCCTGAAGGAATTAAGGAGATTCGAGAGGCAAATTCCGAAGTCTTAGTTATTGACGGAATAGAAGAAACCTTTAAGGAATTTTTCGTGTCCAAAGACAGCGTGCCTAGCAGGGATTAACTCTTTAAGTTTGACAATTTATATGCTTTGCAAAAGACTTATTTTGCAGACAACAGCACATCTGAAGTGACTTTTTCCACCGGTACTTTTTCCTTCGGCAAATCTGTAAGTGTTTTGACAAAGCTTATAAGCGCGCTTATTTCAAACTCTTCTAACTGTAGGTTGTCAAAAGGCAAGGTTTGGTGTTCTAAATCAAACCCAAGGCCAAGTCCGCCTCCTTCGTTATAAAATTCCATCACCTCTTCTAACGTATTATAGGCTCCATTATGCATATAAGGCGCAGTTAGTTCTGCATTTCTAATGGTAGGGGTCTTAAACATTCCCCAATGAATTTCCTCTTCGAACATAGTATAAAACCCTTCATCTGAATCGATAGTCTTATTGTCATTACTTTGAGCTACTCCTATAACCTCTTTTTCTGTCTCTTTAAAAAAAGGAGGTACCGTACCATTCGTCAATGGAATAAAATGACAGGTTGCACAAAGTGCTTTCCCCATAAAAAGATTCATTCCTAATCTTTCTTCTTCTGTAAAGCTGGCCTCTTCACCGCGCATATTTCTATCAAACTTTGAGTTAAAACTATTCAAGGTACTTACATATGAGGAAATAGCTTGAATTATTTCTAAATTTTTAGTGGGGACTCTGCCGTAAACTACTCTAAATAATTCCTGATATTCATTGTCTTCCAAGATATTTAAAGAAAATTCGTGTACGTTAGAATTAAATTCTTTTTCATTGGTAAATACCTCTGATATCTGGTCTTCTAATTTAGGTGATCTTCCATCCCAAAAATAGGCTTGCTGATAAATAGAATTTAGTAATGTAGGTGTGTTCCTTCTCAATCGGTTACCCTTATTATCAAAGTTAGATTTAAGTCCATCTGCAAAAGCCTTCTCCGGTATATGACAACTAGCACAGGCCATCTTTCCATTTGAGGACAGTTTAGGATCATAAAATAGTTTCTTCCCTAGATCAATTTGTTCTTGACTGGGATTTCTATTATTAATTGGTCTAAAAAATGCTACATTAAAAGAGTCTTCCTCAAAAAATGTAGGAGCATCAAAATTGAAAGGCTTGTTATTAACTACTTCCCAGATACCACTTTCCTTTCTTATTGACACCCAATTTCTTGTGATAGGATTCATATGGTCCCTAATAAAGGAATACCGGTCAAATGTTTCAAAGTTTGTATTCTTCCTTATAAAACTATTTGCTTTCTCAATATTTTGTAGGAATTCTCTATGAAGCACTTTATTTTTTTTCTCGATAATACTTTGAACCGTCAAACGGTACACCTCAGCCAGGCTTTCTAAGGAAACCACACATTCATTTATACCTAAGTAACTCACTGGAGTATCAAAACCACTTATTCCTAGACTAATTATCCTAAACAATTGCTGATGGGTGGCGATAAAAAATCTTTGAGCAGTTAAAGGGTGTTCCATAATATTATTCTGTAAATTGAGTAGTAACCCCCTTGTTCTGTCAATTTCAACATTATACGTGGCTTGTGAAGTTCCTCCATCATAGATTGATTCTTCAATTTTTTGCAGTCCAAAGGGATTTAATACTTTCCCTGTATCTTCTCTGAAAACCGGAAGTGCTGGCCCATTTGCTCTATGCCCAACATCAGCATTCAAATAGGAAGCATATGGTTCCGCTTTTTTGAAAGCAATTCTCAATGCCCTAAATACCTCTTTACTCTTTGGGCTTTCTAAAGGTATTTTTTGTAGGCTATCTAAAAGTGTAACCGCTCTTATAATATTCTTTTTATAGAAATTATCGGCCAGAGAAAAGTCTACCGAATCCGCAACTAAAGTGGATTGTACAATACTCGTCTTGGGCTCCGAGTTACATCCTACTAGATATAAAAAACCTATAGAAATTATGGTAAGTCTTACTTTCATGAAATAGTATATTTAAAAAAAATGCCTCCTTAATATTAAAAAAGAGGCATTTTTCAATTGATTAACGATTTATCTTGGCAACCCCTTAAGAATAACAATTTGTCCTCCCTGGTCGTCCTCTCTTGCTCCAGCAGCAATTGCTGCGCTGTTCGTTTCCATATCGTGCCCGTCTACGCCTTTAAAAGCATCACTTTCCCAATAGTGTGGCTGTAGATTGAGCATAAAAGTATTAGGCACTCCTATTTTATCTGAAATATCTTCTAAGGCTCCATATTCTCCACTTAGTCCAGTGCTACCAGTTGGATCCAGGTCGCTTCGTACTATCATTTCAAGTACTACTCTGGTATTGTTTCCATTGAGATCGGACTGATAAATATATGCTGAATGTCCACGGTCAAAAGAGTTTGGATCTTCTTGAGTGTAAACAAAATTTTCGGTTACCGTAATATTGTCAGGGCTTTGCAGTTCTGCCAAATTCCCATCTGCGTTATTAGTATCTGTATTTCCACTTATTATTTGTGTAAGCTTTCCTGTTAAAGGAGAAGCCTCATCCAATTCGAGTCTGTAAACCGTTCCCCAATCGTTATAAGTACCCCTGCCAGGACCTCTTCCCGTAACAGCAAAAAACACATTTCTCGCATTTGCATCGCTCCCTTTTTGGTAGTCTACATCTTCTACCCTCATAAAAGCAGAAGCTCCTGCAGCAACGCATGCATCTTCCATTTCATCTTTAGTTAGAGCGGCACCTCCAACAATTTCAACAAACTCTACGTCGTACGTAATGCCGAAATCCAAGTTGCTTTCATTATATATAACACCATCTGTTGCTGCAATAACTCCCCCTGATCCATCAGATACCTGTTTCAATTGTAAAACATAGATTTTACCTCCTTCCAAGTCCGCATCTCCGGCTTCAGAATAGTATAAAGTCACTTGTCCTTCTGACCCACTTGAATCATCATCTCCTCCAACAATTACGGTTTTACCAGAATAGGCATCCCTTGGCAATGGAACGGCATTTTCCCAGGCAAATTCACCTAGGGCATCTAAACCAAAATCAGCTGTAGGTGTAGGA
>CAZWPZ010000206.1:0-2479 GCA_964636005.1 uncultured Eudoraea sp. | reverse complement strand
TATTGATTTAAATCTAAGATGGTGCGAGGGGACCTTTAAAGCCTTGGATTTCGATACAGAGCAACTTGTTTCAGAAGGGGTAAAGCATTTGGTTGCGCAAAAGAAATACCATAAAGAAGCACCGACGATACTCTTTTATTTACAGATAGACGGCCAACCCGTAGACACAACAAAATGGAACCAAAAGAATCCGTATCACCCGGTATTGAAGGAATGTATACAAGACAGTTGTTATATACTGCCGTGGGAAAAATTGACAAAAGACTATGATCAGAACTGGAAAGTTTTTGCCCGTTCATCCTCCGATTCTAAAGGTCCGGCTGTAGCTTTTATGCAGGCCTTAGAAATTTTAAATAGAGAAGGCTTTCTCCCAAATTATAATCTAAAAGTCATTATGGATTTTCAGGAAGAATTGGGTTCCCCAACCCTTCCAGAATTAGTCAAGCGTAACCGAGATAAGCTAAAAGCAGATGCACTTCTCATAATGGATGGGACCAGACCATTGGCCAATCTTCCCACGCTTACCTTCGGAGCAAGGGGAATAGCTACTATGAGACTTACCGTATACGGAGCCAATAAAAATTTACATTCGGGTCACTACGGCAATTTTGCACCAAATCCAGTTTTTAGCTTGTCGAGACTTTTAGGGGCGATGAAGGATGAAGAAGGTCGGGTGCTGATCCCCGGATATTATGAGGGGATTGCGTGGAGTCCCGATCAAAAAAATCAGATTAATTCGGTACCTGGAAACGACGACGAGTTGCTCTCCCGACTGGGGATTGCAAAGGCAGAACGAGTAGGGGAGACTTATCAGGAAGCCCTTCAATATCCTTCTCTTAACGTAAGGGGTCTAAAGGCTGCCTGGATAGATAGTGAGGTACGCACCATAATTCCTTCAACGGCGGTAGCCGAATTGGATATGCGATTAGTAAAAGAGACTCCTGCAGAACGGCAATTAAAACTAGTTTCGGATTTTATAAAAGCGCAAGGTTTTTATGTTTTAGAACGGGATCCTTCAGAAAAAGAACGAGAAAACCATTCTAAACTGATTAAAATTGAAACCAGGATAGGCTCTCGACCATTTAAAACAGATTTAAATTCTCCACTGGGAAAATGGTTAGGTTTAGCTATGACCAATGTCTTTGGGGAAGGGAATTATATCCGAATGCAGACTACTGGTGGATCCCAACCCATAGCTCCTTTTATTACGGAGCTAAATATTCCTGCTATATCCATAAGGATTCCTAATCCGGATAGCAGTATTCATGCACCAAATGAAAATTTAAGATTAGGGAATTTTCAAGAAGGTATTATCATGTGCCTGGGAATATTAATGGAGCCATATGAATGATATCACCTTGTTGGGAATCGCTATTGCTGTAGTGCTTATAACGGTACTGTTTGTTATGTTCATAAGCAGCATTAAGCTGAAATGGGTACAATTGATGCTGGACTGGTTCCCTGCCATTTTGTTTGCTTATGTTCTGCCGGCGGCCTTTACCCATGCAACGGATATCGATCTCTCAAAAGTGCAACTTCACGAATGGAGTATGCAATGGATTATTCCGTTGACCATACTTATGGTAATGAGTGCTCTTTCTTTTAAACAGCTCAAAATTGTAGGACTGAAACCCATTATCATTTTTGGAGTTGGGTCCTTGGTAATTGCGACTCTACCTGTTTTGCTTGTGCTGTTATTTGGTGCTTTTGATGCTTCCTATACGGATTTATTCATTTCCAAAGAGTATTGGAAAGGATTGGTTCCTATAGTAGGTGGATGGATTGGTGGAAGTACCAGTCAGCTAGTGTTAAAAGAGCTAGCCAAGACACCAGAGGCATTATTTCTCTCCATTTTGGTTTTAGACAATATTCTGGTCAATATTTGGACCATCCTTATGTTTCAATTTATAAAACGCAGCAATCAAATAAACAAGACTTGGGGTATAGACGCAAGCTTTCCAATAGTGGAAATACCAAAGTATACCGGAAGAAAAGCGGCATGGGTAATAAATGGTTACACCCTGGGCACCATTCTAGTCTGTATGGCTATCGTATCTTTTTTGCAATTGTCGTTTTTAGGAAACGTGGTAGTTTTATCTGTAGTCGGACTTATTTTAGGGAATATAATGCCGTTGTGGAATCACAAACTAATGCTAACATTGGCTGGTTATTCCATTGTTTTAATAATGGCTATTCTCGGGTTAAAACTCAACTTCGCAAATCTATCTCTTCCTGTAGTATTAGTTGTGCTGGTAGTGATTTGGCTCTTACTTCATTTTATAGCAATGTTGGGTACAGCGCGTATATTAAAAACGAATGTGGCCTGGGTGGCTATAGGTAGTATGGCAAATCTAGGCGGAATATCCACTGCTCCTGCAGTTACATCGGCCTACAAAAAAGAACTAATGCCACATGCGATTGTATTGGCAATTTTGAGTATGGTAACGGGTACGGCCTGGGGTATGCTTACTATTTTTCT
>CAZWPZ010000205.1:0-5414 GCA_964636005.1 uncultured Eudoraea sp. | reverse complement strand
GGAAAGGTAGTTAAGAAGGGCCTCTGAGAAATATCCAGCTTCTTTGTAGCCAATAGAATCTAACCAGTTCAGTGGGAAAACAGGGAAACCTCCTTTTTCACCATCTCGCTTGCTTAGTTTTCCTTTTCCTTCCGGTTTAAGTATTAAGGGCAAATGAGCGAACTTGGGTGCTTCCCAGGAAAATGCCTTGTAAAGCAAAACATGCAGGGCTAGCGAAGGAAGCCATTCCTCCCCCCTAATGACATGGCTTATTTCCATTAAATGATCATCTACAACATTGGCCAGATGGTAGGTTGGCATACCGTCACTTTTAAAAAGGATTTTATCATCTAGTAGGTTAGAGTCAATTTCTATTTGTCCTCTTATCTCATCTTGTAAGACAATTTTTACATCCTTGGGAGTAAAAAAGCGTACAACATGAGAATCTCCATTTGAAATTCTTGCAGAAACTTCGGCCTTTGTTAAAGAAAGGGAGTTGTCTAGCTTATTTCTGTTATGCCAATTATATATAAATGTTTTTCCTTTGGCTTCATGATTCTTTCGGTGATAGTCTAAGGATTCAGGCGAATCAAAAGCTATATAAGCTTTCTCTTCTTCAATAAGCTTGTCTATATATTTCTTATAGATGGGCTTCCTTTCGCTCTGACGATACGAGACAGCACCATTAGAGACTCCTGGCCCTTCATCAAAAGGAATACCTATCCAATTTAAAGCATTAATAATATATTCTTCCGCCCCTTCTACATATCTCGTCTGATCGGTGTCTTCTATACGTAAGATAAATTTACCCCCGTGTTGTTTAGCAAATAGATAGTTATAAATCGCCGTTCTTAGTCCGCCTATATGCAGTGGACCTGTAGGACTTGGTGCGAAACGAACTCTAACTTCTTTTAAGGCCATATAGCGCTATTATTTGAAGAACAAATATAAAACTATACCAAGAAATTTAGGCTAATCTTATTTACGTTTATTTTACAGTAGATGCGTACTAAAATATTTATTCTAACATCAAATTTTTAATGTACGCTGTAGTATCTAAGGCTAAAGTACATACCGGGATTAATAAGCTAGCGCAAGTGGTTTAGTGGTGTAATTATTTTGTAAAGGCATAGTATATTCATGTCATTCAGCTTAGTTGTATTCTTTTTAACAAATAATTCGATTTCTTTTGAAGTGTATCTGTTACCTTGGAGTAAATTTTTGTTGCTTTGGAAAGTTATAAGACGATAAAAGAAAAACTACGGGCTTTTAGCATAAAGTTTTATTCTATCAAGTTAATAAAAGGTGGCATTTTGTTTATAGCATTAGGCCTTCTATTTCTTTTGGTTTTAGGAAGTATAGAACATTTACTTTGGCTAGACTCTACTGGCAGGTTTATATTATTTACTGTTATCATAGCCATTGAGGTTATACTGCTATATTTCTATATCATAATCCCAATAAGTTATCTGCTCAAATTAAAAAGTGGCATAACGGATAAGGAGGCTTCCGTGCTTATTGGTGAGCATTTTAGTGAAATCGGAGATAGGCTAGTCAATTTATTAGACTTAGTTGAGGAGAAGGATTCTACTGAATTGCTCAGAGCAAGTATAGATCAGAGGTCACATTCTCTAGGGGACTATCCTTTTACTAAGGCCATCAATTATAAAAGAGCTATCAGTTATGTCCAGTATTTAGGTATCCCATTAGTTATAATTGGAGCGCTTTGGTTTACGGGAGAACTTACCCAATTTATCGGGTCGTACGGTAGAGTAATCGATTATGAAACGGCATATGAGCCCCCCGCCCCTTTTCATTTTAGGCTAGTCTCTAATGATTTTAAGGTACTCGAAAATCAGACATTTACATTACAGGTCTATACGGAAGGTGAAGTTGTACCGGAGGAAATTTATATCCAAATAGATGGGGGTCAGATGTTATTAAATAAAAAAGGAAGTATACACGAGTATGTTTTTATTCCTCCTTATAACACAACTACTTTCTATTTGTTCAGTAACGGAATAAGATCATCTACCTTTACGCTTGAGGTTCTACCAGTGCCTACAATTGAAAATTTTGTAATGGCCCTGGATTATCCCGATTACACCAATCTAACGGATGAAGTTATTACTGGCGTGGGTAATGCAGTTGCCCCTGAAGGGACAAAAATAAGATGGATATTATCTGGAGAAAATATAGAAAATGTGTCCATTGGAACAAATCTTGAAAAAATTGAGTTTAAAAAGGAAAGCGAGAATTTTGAAATAGAAAAGATTCTTAGGGATGATCTCTATTATACAGTGAGCGCTTCCAATAGGTTTGCCCCAGAATATGAGAAGCTTTCCTATAGGATCAATTCCATAAAGGATGAATACCCTGAGCTCGAAGTAAGGAAAATGGCAGATAGCATAACAGAGTCAGGAGAGTATTTTGAGGTAATAACGCACGATGACTATCTAGTAAAAAGAATAAAACTAAAGTACTATTCAGATACCGACAAGGATGTTGTCCATGAAGTTCTTCTAGATGCACCTGCGGTAAATTATAAAAAACTCCGATATCGTTTTCCAAGTGGCTTGGACTTAGTAAAGGGAGAAAATTACTCGTTTTATTTTGAAGTCACAGACAATGATGTGGTCAACGGTGGTAAAAGTACCCGATCTAAAACCTATACCAATAGAGTTTTATCTACCCAAGAAGAGAAGGAACAGAATCTTAAAAATCAAGAGACACTCATTCGGGATCTGGACAAAACAGTAGAAAACAATGAGGTACAGATAGAAACATTCAAAAAGTTTTCCGATAAAGATAGAGAGAGTAAGGACTTTGACTATGAGGATAAACAGAGTATAAAGGAGCTACTTAGGCAACAAAAATCTCAGGAACAAAGGACAGAGCGCATAAGTAAAGATTTGAGAAAAAATCTAAAGGATGTAAATGCCGAAGACAACATGAATAAGCTGTTACAAGAACGGCTGCGTAGAGAGGAAATGGAGGCAAACAAAAATAAAGAGCTGTTAAAGCAATTAGAGGAGATAGCGGATAAGCTAAACAAGGAAGAATTGGCCAAGAGGATTGAAGATATAGGAAAGAAACAACAAAATAGCAACAGAAATCTAAAGCAGATTCTGGAACTTACAAAAAGGTATTATGTAACTGAAAAGACTGCACAGTTGGCCAGAGAATTGGAGGAGTTATCTGAAAAACAAAAAGCTTTGTCTAAGAAAGAGACTGGGGAACAAGAGCTTCAGGAACAGTCGGATTTAAATAGGAAATTTGATTCTATGGAAAAGGACTTGCTAGAACTCCAAAAAGACAATGAAGAACTTAGTAAACCTGTGTCCTTAGATTTAGATAAAAATCTACAAAATTCAATACGCGAGAGTCAGAAGCAGGCCATAGAATCTCTTGAAAGGCAGAATAATGAAGGAGATCCTGGTACAGATAATAAGAATAAAAGAGGTTCAGAAAATAAATCACAGAAGAGTGCAGGTGAAATGTTGCAGAATTTGAGTAAAAAGTTACAATCACCTGGATCTTCAGGATCAGACGGCATAGTGGAAGATGCACAAATGCTAAGGCAAATATTAGAAAACCTACTAACGTTTTCACTAGAGCAGGAGGCGTTGTATGAAAATGTAAAAGAGAGTGGTAGTAGTGGAAATGGATATGCGGTTGGTGTACGGAAACAAAATGAATTAGGAGCACTTTTTGAACATGTAGACGACAGTCTTTTTGCTTTGTCTTTAAGAAGGGCAGAACTTTCTGAGTTTGTCAATGAACAAATAACAGAGGTATATTATAATATGGATAGGACCTTGGAGAGTATGGCAGATAATAAGATGTATCAGGCAGCCTCATACCAGCAATATACGGTTAATGCTTCCAATGCCTTGGCAGATTTTTTAGCAAAGATTCTGGATAATATGCAAATGAGTATGCAGGCTGGTAAAGGACAGGGAGATTCGGATAAGGGATTTCAATTGCCGGATATCATAGAAGGACAAAGAGGCATAGGTAAACAAATGGGCCAGATGGGTCAAAAAGGCGAAAAGGGTAATGACGGGCAGAAGGGTAATAAAGGTCAAAAAGGTCAGAAAGGTGAAAATGGACAGGATGGACAGGATGGTATGGGAGGTCGTAATGGAGAAAATGGAAAGAGTGGTAATGGCAAAGGACAAGGTGAGGGTGAAGGGGATGATAAGGGAAGGTCTGCGGGTAGTTCACAGGGAAAGGAAGGTGGTCAAGGTTATGGAGAGGGTGCTGTAACAGAAGAAGAGTTAAGGGAGAGATATGAAATTTATAAAGAACAAGAATATCTAAAGAACAAGTTAACCAAACAGTTGGAGGATATGATACAGGCCAAGGATAAGGCTATTGCTAAGAAAGTATTAAGGCAAATGGAGCAGTTTCAAAAGGAAGTATTAGAGCAGGGATTCACTCAAAGAACGGTTAGTAGAGCAAATTATATCGAGCATGAGTTGTTAAAGTTGGAAGGGGCGGCATTAAAACAAGGAAAGAAAAGTGAAAGGGAGTCAACTACATCCTACAGTAACGAGCCTAACGGTGTATTAGGGGACTATGGTAAGTCTTTGTTAAATCAAGAAGATATTGAGATATTAATGCGACAAGCCTTACCTTTGCGGCAATTTTATCAAAAAAAGGTCAGAGATTATTTTAAGGAAGATGATTGAGTTCTTCAATAAGAGTGAGTTAGCGCTCAGCTTTTCAAAGAAATATACCGATTGGATTATTACTATTCTTGAAATAGAAAAAAAGACAGTGGGAGAGCTTACTTTTATTTATTGTCATGACAATTTTTTGTTATCTATGAATCGGGAATATCTTGGTCATGACTACTATACGGATGTGATAACCTTTGATTATTCTAAAGAAGATTTAATTGAGGGGGATGTTTTTATATCCGTTGATCGTGTTAGAGAAAATGCCCAAAACTATGGCGTTAGCTTTGAAACAGAATTAAGAAGAATAATGGCTCATGGGGTATTGCATTTGGCGGGTTATAAGGATAAGACAAAACAAGATAAGGAAGTCATGACAAGTAAGGAGGATTGGGCTTTGAATTTGTTTCACGTGGAACGTTAGAGTATGTTTGATACAAAGTATGATGTTATAGTAGTTGGAGGTGGGCATGCAGGCGCAGAGGCTGCTGCTGCTGCGGCAAATCTTGGATCTCGTACCTTGTTGGTAACTATGAGTCTTCAGAATATAGGACAGATGTCTTGTAACCCTGCAATGGGTGGAATTGCTAAAGGGCAGATCGTTCGGGAGATTGATGCCCTTGGTGGATACAGTGGAATTATTACGGACAAAAGTGCCATTCAGTTCAAGATGCTTAATAAATCTAAAGGACCGGCTATGTGGAGTCCACGCGCGCAAAATGACCGTATGATGTTTGCAGAGGAATGGAGGCT
>CAZWPZ010000204.1:0-1559 GCA_964636005.1 uncultured Eudoraea sp. | reverse complement strand
ATTGGATTATGCACGGTTCTTACAAATGTACTTAAACGACGGCATGTTTAATGGGAAGCAATTTTTGAGCCGAACAACTATTCGAACTATTTTAGCAGAACATATGCCTATGTCTAAAGGAAACGGCCCAAAATATTATGGCCTTGCTTTTGGAGTACTAAATAAAAAAGGAGAAGATTTAGGCGGACAAGGCAGTAGTGGTACTTTTGAATGGGGAGGCTATTTTAATACACAGTACTTTGCAGATCCTAAAGAACAAGTTATAGGCATTATAATGAAACAAACACGGGGTAAGGTAGAAGATGGGACGGCATGGAAATTTCGCCAAATGCTTTTTAGCTCCATTACAGACTAATACTATACCGATGATACACTATTTTAAAATTCTTTTTGCTTGTTTGTTGCTTATACCCCATCTAAGCTTTTCACAGAAGAGAAAGTCAAAAAATAAGTCTCAGGAATATATCTTACAGGATTCTAGCTTTCACCAGTTTAAATGGAGAAATATTGGCCCTTTTAGAGGGGGTAGAAGTGTTGCTTGTGCTGGGGTCATTGATGCACCTATGACCTATTATATGGGATCCACCGGAGGGGGTGTTTGGAAAACCATTGATGATGGAATACATTGGAAAAATGTCTCTGATGGCTTTTTTAAGACCGGTTCAGTTGGGGCCATAGCTGTGGCAGAAAGCAACTCGAATATTGTAGTTGTTGGAATGGGAGAACATGCCGCACGTGGTGTCATGACCTCGATGGGTGATGGCGTTTATAAGACTAATGATGCTGGAAAAACTTGGAAGCATATAGGATTAGAAGAGACAAGACACATTTCGGATGTAGTAATTCATCCAAAAAATCCGGATATTATTTTTGTTGCAGCACAAGGGGCCCAATATGACGGAACTCCAGATCGGGGAATTTATAGATCTATTGACGGAGGTAGTACTTGGGAAAAGGTCTTATTTATAAATAATACTACAGGAGCGTCTTCTCTTTCTATGGATGCAAAAAACCCTTTAATCCTTTATGCCGCAACCTGGGATCATCAAAGATATCCGTGGACCATGCGTTCGGGAGGAGTAGGTTCTGGCTTGTATAAATCGTCGGATGGTGGTACATCATGGGTAAAAATGAAAAAAGGATTACCCGAAGAATTTGGAAAAGCCGGGATTTCAGTTTCCCGAGCGAATCCTGAAAGAGTTTATGCCGTTATTGAGGCCGAAGATACTAAGGGAGGAGTGTACCGTTCGGATGACGCGGGCGATACTTGGAAACAAATTAATAAGGATAGAATAAATATAGCACGATCCTGGTACTATATGGAGATATTTGCAGATCCTCAAAATGAAGATATGGTTTATGTCTTAAACGCTCCTGTTACAAAATCAATTGATGGGGGAAAGACATTTACACCACTTGCTACACCCCATGGTGATAACCATGACCTGTGGATTCATCCAGAGAACAACCAAAAAATGATAAATTCGAATGATGGGGGTGCCAACATTTCCAATAATGGAGGCAAAAGCTGGAGTAGTCAAAGAAATCAGCCCACCTCC
>CAZWPZ010000203.1:0-5493 GCA_964636005.1 uncultured Eudoraea sp. | reverse complement strand
CCATCCGTCTTGATACTTTGAACTTTTTGAAATCGGTAGGCTGGGCGGAGACCAAAAAGGTGTGCTTTTTGAGAAGCTATTTCTGGAGTAAATTCCCTTAAAGGTGCAATATTATCGAGTATGTAATAACCCCTGCCATAGGTTCCTACTACCAGATCATCAAAGTGTTCTTGAATTTCCAGCCAGTAAACAGGTGCTGGAGGCAGGTTATTCTTGATACGAATCCAATTCTCACCGTCGTCCTTAGAAATATACAAGCCATTGTCTACTCCTAAATAGAGCATGCCTTGTTGCTTCGGATCCTCTTTTATAACATGAGCAAAACTATGCACGCTTTTTGGAACAGTATTACTAATCTTTTTCCAGCTTTTCCCGTAATCTTCTGTTTTATAAACATAGGGATCAAAATCGCCCATTTGATGTAGATCGACCGTTATGTAAGCCACACCTTTCGCATATCGGGAGGTCTCTATATTGGCTATAGTACCCCATTTAGGCAGGTCTGGTATATTCGGTGTTACATTGGTCCAATTTTCACCCCCGTCTCTTGTGAGCTGCACTTGTCCATCATTACTTCCAGTCCATATGAGCCCTGGTTCTAAAGCCGATTCCCGGATACTAAATAATACAGACCCATCAAAAGTCATAAGATTATCAATCGCAATGCCTCCGGAATTCTGTTGATGAGACTTATCATTTAAGGTCAGATCCGGACTAATCACTTGCCAGCTCTCTCCGTCGTCATCGCTTTTATGTACAAATTGACTTCCAACATAAACCCGGTTTTTTGTATGTGGGGAAAAGGCGAGAGGAAAATTCCAATGCCATCGGTACTTGAGTTCGCCTGGTTCCCAACCGTAGCCTGCTTCTGGCCATACCCGTACATCGCGTGCATGTCCCGTAGCCGTATTATACCGTTGCAGGCCTCCATCATAACATCCAGACCAAACGATCGAATTGTCAAATGGGTCTGGCTGGGCAAAACCACTTTCACAACCCCCTACTCCTTTCCATAATCCTAAGGGTATATAGCCCTGACGGCTATTACTCGGACCCATATAGGAATAGCCATCCTGCCGGTTCCCATAAACGTTGTATGGAATCTGATTATCAACAGATACGTGATACATTTGTGCTATGGGTAAAACAACTCGTTGGTAGCTCTTCCCACGGTTTAAAGAAATACTGGCACAACCGTCATGTGCTACCATAATTCTATCGGCATTTTTTGGATCTATCCATATGTCATGGTTATCACCCCCGGCGCTATAGTCTGCTTTTAATGTTTTACCGCCATCTTTAGAAGAACCAAATTTAACACTGGCAAAATACACTTCGTTGGGATCGGAAGTAGATACAGCCAGCCGTGTATAGTAAGGTGCTCGCTCTGCAATATCATGATTGCGTGTTTGTAAAGTCCACGAGTCTCCAAAGTCTTCGGATCGGTAAAGAGCCGGACTATCTATTTCTAATAAAGCATAAACAATATTTGGTTGATTATAGGAAATGGCAACTGCAGTTTTACCAACAGGATTGGAAATACCCCCAGGTAAGCCTTTTTCAGAAAGTGGCTCCCAGGATTCCCCAGCATCCGTTGTTCGATACAAACCTCCTCCCGGACCACCACTGCGTAAACCCCAGGTATTGATATGAATAGACCACATTGCTGCTATAAGCCGATCCGGACGCATGGGATCTATAGCTAATTCTGCAGCACCTGTATTCTCATCAATAAATAGTATTTGCTTCCATGTCTGTCCTCCGTCTATGGTTTTGTATACCCCTCTTTCTTTTTGAGGGCCATAGGTATGCCCCAATGCCGCTGCATAAACAATATCAGGATTGGTAGGATGAACCACAATTCTCCCTATTCTACCCGACTTAGGCAACCCCATTTTTTTCCAGGTCTTTCCCGCATCGGTCGACTTATAAATTCCATCTCCCATGGCGTGAGCAGGTCTTATCAAAAAAGTCTCTCCTGTTCCTACCCAAACAATATCAGGGTTACTTGGACTTATAGCAATGGAACCTATGGAAGATACCTCTTGCCCATCAAATATGGGGTCCCAATTTATTCCCCCATCTGTTGTTTTCCATAATCCCCCGGATGCTGCTCCTATATACGTTACCATAGGATCACCGGGTACTCCAGCTATGGCAATGGCCCTATTCCCTTCCGGACCGATAAATCGGAAGTTTAAATTTTTATATAAGGAAGCGTCTTTTTGCGAAAAGGAAGTAAGCGCAATAAAATACGGAAGAAAAAAGTAAAGAATTTTTGATTTCATAAATACCATTATGGATTAACAAGCACGTAAAATAAATAAACGAAATAGAACTTATAGTTAATTAAAATAATAATTCTTTGGATAAAGCCACAAGAGAAATAAAATTCAATGAATAAAAAGAATGCAATTAAATATTATAGTACCTTTTGATCTTCCTAAATTAGAATACAATGAAACTATATATCCTCTCTGTAGTAGTCTTCTTATCACTACAAATAAGCAAAGCACAAGTCTCTTCCTATTATACTATATCTTTTGAAAATGCCGTGCATCACGAGGCATTTATTGAGGCAGAATTTAAGTATTTAAAGAATGAGGAAGTTATTTTCCGAATGAGCAGATCATCACCCGGACGATACGCATTACATGAATTTGCAAAGAACGTTTTTGATGTAAAGGCTACAAACAGCAAGGGTAACCCACTGACAATTACAAGGCCAGACCCTTATTCCTGGAAGACTTCCGGACACGACGGCAGTATAAAGATATCGTATCGGCTGTTTGCAAATCATGGAGACGGAACCTATGCCCAGGTGGATGAAACCCATGCCCACCTAAATATTCCTGCTACCTTTATGTATGTGCCAGAACTGGAGGATAAGGAAATTGAAATAACCTTTATCCCAAGACAAGATTTAAACTGGAAGGTTGCCACACAGCTGAAGCATCTTAAGGAGAATACCTACTATGCCAAAAATCTACAGTATTTTATGGATAGCCCTACCGAACTGAGTAACTTCATGAAGCGGTCGTTCACCTTAGATGATGCAAAAATCAATTTAGTGGTACATCACAGAGGAAGTGAGAGCGATATGGACGCGTATTTTGATCAAGTGAAAGAAGTGGTTCTCCAGGAGAAGCTTGTATATGGAGAATTACCCGCATTTGACTATGGGGAATACACCTTTATTGCCTGTTACCTTCCCAATGTAGATGGAGATGGTATGGAACATAGAAATTCCACTATCTGTACTTCTTCCAGTGGCTTAAGTGATAAAGGTTCCCTTGGCAAAATTAGGACCCTTGCTCATGAATTTTTCCATGCATGGAATGTTGAACGAATAAGGCCAAAATCCTTGGAACCCTTTAACTTTGAGAAAGCCAATATGAGCGGCGAACTTTGGTTTGGCGAAGGATTTACGACCTACTACGGTGCCCTGACCCTGTGTAGATCGGACATTATGGATGCCGAGGCTTATGTCAAGTATTTAACTCCTTCCTTTAATTACGTCTGGAACTCTTCTGGTAGATTATTCTACAATCCTATAGAAATGAGTTATCAGGCCCCATTTCAGGATGCTGCCGAAAGTGTGGACCAAACAAATAGCCGAAATACCTTTATTTCCTATTACAACTACGGGCATATGATTGGGCTGGCATTGGATCTGTCCTTAAGGGAAAAGGGACTTAACCTGGACGATTATTTAAAAACGGTATGGCAGAAATTCGGGAAACCCGAGAAATCTTATACCAATGAAGATCTGGAAAAATCCTTAGCAGCTTACGCGGGAAAAGATTTTGCCAATGCCTTTTTTGGTGCCTACATATACGACAGGAAGATGCCAGATTACCAACGATTATTAGGTTCCGTTGGAATCACCTTAGAATCTAACAAGGATAATCCCTATTACGGAATGTATTTTAGAGATAAGACCATCAGGGAATATCCGTCGTTCCATTCTCCAGCCTATGCTGCAGGACTTACAAAAGGGGATATTATTGAATCTATTGAAGAAGTTTCTGTCCTATCGGATGAGCAACTAAATGAGCTCTTGGCTACTTATAGTCCAGGAGATAAAATTACTATTTCCTATAATCGGTATGGCGAGCTATTCCATACCACATTAGTAGTAGGCAGCAATCCCAACTATAGACTTTCCTTATCTGAGAGTTCGGGTATAAAACCAGATATCGACCAACAAAGAAATAGGGATATGTGGCTTTCTGGTAGAGAATAATACTTCTCTTATACAAACAGTAAGATAAGAGTAAGAAGAATTCCGCCTAAGGTAAAATACAGTCCCTTCTTAAAAACAGGTGTTTGTGGCCTAAACATCCAAAAAGCGGATACAACAAAAAACAACAAAGCGACACCAAAGAGAATGTTGAGAACAAATAAAGGCTGACTAGATTTAGACTTATGTATATGGGTCATCTTATCCAGAACAAAAGGAAGTTTTTTCTCGTAATAGACCGCTACTCCCGTATTCTTGGTATAAGACCCATTATTAAAGTCAATACGTGCAGCGTCCTCTGCTTCTACTTTAAATCCTTTCTTCTTTAAGGCCTTGCCTAAGGTATTTCCTGTTAAATTTGGCTCCAACTCTTTCTTGATTTCTACCTCTTTCTTTAAAAAATCGGTATCTCTAAAAATGAGGACAATTCCGCTTATCGCGTACATTGCCATTATACCGGCAAAAAAGAATCCCAAATATCTATGCAAGATGCGCATATACAGGCCAGTTGATTTCTTCATATTTCTCTGAAATAAGTTCTGAATTACTTTATAAAAAGTGAAATGCAAAAATGAAAAAAATGATAGAATCTGAACGTTAAAAAAGCATTAATTTCAATAAAAAATGGGGGAACTACCAATATTGAATTAATGCTTTTAACGCCTTCTGCCTCCTGAATATGTCATGGCTTCGCCTTTACCAAATCCATAACTTATTCCAAGGGTCAGAAACCTACCTCTCTGGTTAAAGTCGTTTGAAGTAAAATTTTCCTGTACAATCGCTGTTTCAAATATTCTGGAATTGAAGACATCCCTTACGCTGAGGTTAACAACTGCCTTACCTTTTATAAATTTCTTTCGGATACCTATATCCATAAATGCCGTTTCAGAAATATCCCCTTGAACCACCTGATATCCGGATCGATAGTTACCAGTTACTTCTAAATCAAAATCTGCTGGTAGCGACCATTTTGTATTTAATCTAGCCGTCCATCGATTGCCATTAAAATCAAATACCTGTTCTTCAAAACTTCCCTTTCTTGTAAAAAAGCCATAGTTAAAATCGCCATTAAGTGTGAGCCAATTTATTGGCATATACTTACCATTAACCTCAATACCAGTTACTTGATCTGTACCAATATTCATGGGCATAGTTACTCTTACATTATCCTCAAATGTCGACACTCGCTCAATGGCATCCGTAGTTAGTCTATAGAATAGGGAACTATTTAGAGAAGCATTCCCAATTTT
>CAZWPZ010000202.1:0-4446 GCA_964636005.1 uncultured Eudoraea sp. | reverse complement strand
GTCTTGATGTGTTACCCATTTTGCTAGACCTAATCTGTTCTGTTCATAATCCGATGGAAATGGAAATATGGCTTTGGGTGTTGCAAAGGGCACGGAGTCTGTAGGACTGTCGTACTCACCACGGTTCAATACATAGGTGGTTTTAGGTGCAGAATCGTTCATGACCATTACCTTTACCATTTCTTCCTCCCCTAGGTTAAGAAACTCGAGAATATCTTCGACTTCCTTTTTAGTGATTTCTATTAGAGGTGGGTCTGCGTAAGCCTTTCTCTCCGCAGCCTGCACCGCGTCCATTTGTAATCCTTTTTCATCTACCTGATTGAAAAAAGCAAAAAGGCTAAAATAATCGGCTTGCGAAATAGCGTCGTATTTGTGATCATGGCATCTGGCACATTCCAGCGTGATTCCAAGAATACCTTTTCCAAGTGTATTGGTTCTATCCAATACATAATTGGTTCTGTATTCTTCCTGAATAACACCTCCTTCTTGTGTAATGGGGTGGTTTCTATTGAATCCGGTAGCTAGTATCTGTTCGAGGTTTGCATTTGGGAGTAAATCTCCCGCAAGCTGCCAGGTGAGGAACTCATCATAAGGCATATTCTCATTGAAGGCATGAATTACCCAGTCTCTCCAGGGCCACATGGTTCTATAGCTATCGTCCTGATAGCCATGGGAATCTGCGTACCGTGCCACATCGAGCCAGGCCTGTGTCATTCGCTCTCCATACGCTGGAGATGCCATTAAGTCGTCGATAACTTTTTCCATTAAACCAAGAGAGTCTTCCTTCAGCCATTTTTCAGTTTGATAAGGCGATGGAGGAAGGCCTGTTAGATCTAAACTAATTCTTCGGATTAGTTTTTCAGGGGAGGCTATTGGGGATGGTTCAATTTTATTCTCTTCAATTTTTTCTAATACGTAGAAGTCGATATCATTCTGTGGCCAACTCGTATTCTTTACTTCCGGTATTGGTTTCTTTTTTGGCGGGATAAAGGCCCAGTGTTTTTCAAACCTACCCCCTTGCTTAATCCACTTCTTAATTAACTTTTTCTCGTAGTCTGATAAGGCCAGTTTAGAGTCGGGAGGCGGCATTAATTTGTCCTCGTCGGTAGAAATTATGTGTTGGTATACGGCACTTTTTGAAGGATTTCCCGGAAGAATAGCATAGTTTCCGGGACTTTCCGGAAGCTCACTCAAGGCTGCTGTTTCCATATCCAATCGTAAACCTGCCTTCCTTTTATTCGCATCAGGGCCATGACAGGTATAGCAATTATCGGAGAGTATCGGTTTTATATGAAAATTATAGTCTACAACTTCTGGAAGAGGGCCTTCTGACTGGGAGGAAGTCTTTTGTAAAAACCAACCAGAGTTAACAGCATAAAGCAAGCCAAAAAGGAAAATTAAGATAAGAGCTAGACTAATTTTATGTTTTTTATCCATGTACATGTCACCTCGTTGCAAGTACTAAAGATAGGAAGGTTTAAAAAATCTACCTAATCCAATACTAACCCATCAATAACATTTTTATTCAAAATTGATAGATTTAGTATATGTTAAATTCTGGAGTTCTTTTAATATTCTAAGAAGATTCCTACTAAAACTCAATGGAGGAGTGGTAGTATCCTAAGTAATTCGTACCTTTTGATGGAATAACTATACAGTCAACAAATTAAACTATTATGAAAACAAGAATACTAACTGTTACCGCAGTATTGTCTTTGCTATTCAGTTGCAATACGGCAACAAAGGAAGATGCTTCTAATTCCGGGGATGCCTATGTGATGGATAGAACGGTATTACCGATTCAACCACCACCGCATACCCCTGTTACGATTATGGACGCCAGAGATGCGGAAAAACCACCTGTGTTTCATGTGGAGGCTCCTGAAGGAGCGCCAAATGTGGTAGTCGTTCTAATAGACGATATTGGTTTTGGTGCCACAAGTACTTTTGGGGGGGCAATTAATACCCCTACCTTCGATAGGTTAGCCGATAATGGCTTAAAATTTAATAGGTTTCACACAACAGCCTTGTGCTCACCAACAAGAGCATCTCTTCTGTCTGGAAGAAATCATCATAATATGAACGTAGGCTCCGTAATGGAAGTGGCCACAGGATTTTATGGGAACCAGGGAATCAGACCTGATAATGCTAAGTATTTTGCAGAAACACTTAAGCAAAACGGATATAGTACTGCAGCTTTTGGTAAATGGCATGAAACAGCTACCTGGGAAGTTTCTGTATCCGGACCGTACAAGCGCTGGCCAACCCATTCTGGATTCGATAAGTTCTATGGCTTTATTGGTGGAGAAACCAATCAATGGGATCCTGTGATATATGATGGTGTTACCAAGGTGAGTAAGAAAGACGATCCGGATTATCACTTTACAACGGATATGACCAATGAGGCGATAGAGTGGGTTAAATTTCAGCAAGCAATGACACCAGATAAACCATTTATGGTCTATTATGCTACTGGTGCGACGCACGCGCCTCACCATGCACCCAAAGAATGGATAGAAAAATATAAAGGGAAATTCGACAAGGGATGGCTTAAGTTACGGGAGGAAACCTTTGCTCGCCAAAAAGAAATGGGTGTGATCCCTGAAAATGCCAAACTTGCACCAATGCCAGACGATATTGCAGATTGGGAGGAGTTATCTGATGATGAAAAAAGACTATTTGCCATCCAAATAGAAACTTTTGCCGGATTCGCCGAACATACGGACAATGAGGTAGGCAGATTGGTAAATGCTTTGGATGAGATCAATGTTTTAGACAATACCTTGTTTATCTATATAATGGGAGATAACGGTTCAAGTGCCGAAGGAGGCCTGGAGGGAACGTACAATGAACTTGTTCATTTGAATGGTATCTTCGATGAGGAAACAATAGAAAGTATGTTAACGCATGCAGATGACTGGGGCGGACCTAATTCTTTTCCCCATATGAGTGCTGCTTGGGCAGTTGCTACAGATGTACCTTTTAAGTGGACCAAACAAATGGCGGCCGACTTTGGAGGGACCAGAAATGGGATGGTTATGCACTGGCCCAATGGGATCGCTGCCAAAGGTGAAATAAGATCCCAATGGCATCATGTAAATGATGTTGCATCTACAGTATTGGAAGCAGTAAATTTACCCGAACCTGTATCCATAAATGGGGTGAAACAAATTCCGATGGATGGGACCAGTATGATGTACGCGGTTAAAGATAAGGATGCTCCAGGCCAACATACGGTGCAGTATTTTGAAATGTTTGGGAATAGGGCCATTTATAGTGATGGCTGGATGGCCAGAGTTGTTCATATGGTACCTTGGATAGGGAAGCCCGAAAAACCCTTTCAGGAGGAGAAATGGGAGTTATACAATATTGAGGAAGACTTTAGTCTGGTAGACAATGTGGCGGATCAATATCCGGAAAAGCTCCAAGAACTTCAGGATTTATTTGAAAAAGAGGCGATAGAAAATAACGTATATCCCTTGGACGATAGGTTGTACGAGCGATTTAATGCAGCAATTGCAGGAAGACCAGATTTAATGGGAGATAGAAAGTCCATTACCTTGGCACAAGGAATGGAAGGCTTGTTGGAGAATACCTTTTTAAATGTAAAGAATACTTCTAAAACTATTGTTGCTGATGTTGATTTGGCAGGAAATGACAAGGGTATTATTCTTTGCCAAGGAGGCAAATTTGGAGGCTGGGCTCTCTATATGGACAAAGGAAGACCCGCTTATACCTATAATTATTTTGGACTTGAAAGCTATACCATCAAGTCTAAGGATAAAATAAAATCAGATAATGCAGAAGTTAAGCTACAGTTCGACTATGATGGGGATGGCATTGGTAAAGGAGGAACTGCAAAGATTTATGTGGATGGTAAAATGGTGGCAGAAGGCCGTGTAGATAAAACCCAACCGGCTGTATTTTCGGCAGATGAAACAGCAGATGTTGGAAAGGATGATGCAACACAGGTAGCGGATAAAGTATTTAAGGATGTTGACGATTCGGAGTTCACCGGGTATGTCAATAAAGTAACTGTAAGTATTCCTGAATAAGGATAAACCACCACAGGAAAGAAAGGCGCATTTTGCGCCTTTTTTTGTTCTAGTCTTTGGATGCAGCTCCTTTGGCTACATGACGTTTAATGGACTTAGAAGCAAAACGCATAATGCTTTGATAATCTCCTGAATTGTATACATGACTTAAACCCCAGCCTAGTATTTGGGTTGGATTCTCATCGCTGCTAAGCTCCCTGTTTAATCCAATTGCATGAGGGGCGTCTTTTATGACAGACATGATATTAAAGTTTATGCCATCTGCGGCCCATTGTATGGTATTCTTTTCCGGACCGTCTGTAGTAATTAAACTAGCGATTCCATTATTATATGGCCAAACACATATCTCATGACCACTATTGCTTATAGGATTGTAGGGAGATTTAATATA
>CAZWPZ010000201.1:0-2592 GCA_964636005.1 uncultured Eudoraea sp. | reverse complement strand
CCAAAATTACTAAACGAGGCCTTTTGTGAAACTGAGCTAGAGATGCAGTTAGAAAAAGCGACCAAAGAATTTATCTTGGATAGTTCAAAAAATAAATTCGAAAAAGATAGCATTCAATTGTCCAAAATATTTAAGTGGTATAAAAAAGATTTTGACAGCTATGGAAATCTGGAAGATTATCTAAACTCTTATTTGGAAAATCCACTACCTAAAAATCCAAAAATATCCTACTTAGAGTACAATTGGGCCTTAAACGCCAAAATATCGAAGCCAGTTGATTAGTATAATTATTCCCGTTTTAAATGAGGCGGCCTATATAGAAACGCTGCTAGACTATTTAGACAACTATGTGGATTCTTCCTTGGTCCAGGAAATTCTTTTTGTAGATGGAGGAAGTACAGATGCGACACCAAAACTAGTAAAACGTCCAGGGTATAACTATATCAATGGCCCAAGAGGACGGGCAAAACAAATGAATTTAGGTGCTTCTTTGGCGCAAGGAACTATTTTGTACTTTTTACATGTGGATACCATACCTCCTAAAAACTTTGATGAAATTATTGTCAATTCCATGAGTGAGAAGTCCGAGGCAGGTTGTTTTCGAATGAAATTCGACAGTGACAATCTGGTCCTAAAACTATTCTCCTGGTTTACCCGTATAAATCACCAATTCTGCAGAGGTGGTGATCAGTCTTTATACATTTCAAAATCCCTCTTTATTAAATGTGGTGGATTTAATGAAGACTATATTATTTACGAGGATAATGAATTTATTAGCAGGCTCTACAAGTCTACGAAATTCAAAGTACAATCCCATCATGTGATGACGTCTGCGAGGAAATATGAAAAAATTGGAACTTTTAAGCTACAGTATTATTTCGGGATGATTCATCTTCAAAAGACTATGGGTGCAGGACCAACGCAACTATACGAATACTATCAAAAGAAAATTCAAGCCAAAATATGATTATTTTGTTGTACTCAATTCATAATCCAAAATAATCCCTTCCGATATCCACTTAGCCAGGGCTTGTCTGTTATCGTAGTCCAAAATACGTTTTTGGTCTTTTGCATTTCTAATATTTCCGATTTCAATAAAAGCCATTGCTGGCAGCGTTCTTTTGACCATATATAAGCCTGATCTATCTTCAAAAGTTCCAGTATAGGAACGGTTTGGCTGGTATTTCTTGTACTTCTTTTTAAATGTCTGATGTATACTTTCTGCTAGCCTCTTCCCATTCTTACTCTTTTCATGATGATAGAAGAAAACGTCTATATTTTGTCCAGTGCTTCTACTGTCTATATGGGTCACGAGCAGTCTTTGATGTTTACCCTTATGTTTTTTATACAATTCGTTTACCACTGATACCCGCTGTTCTAATCGCAATTTCTGGTTTAAAGGAATCTTTTTATTGGGATATACGATTTCATCTTTATCCATTTTTAAAATTTTGGCATCTCGTATTCCATCATTCTTATCGCGAACAATGATATATACCAATGCCCCATGAGATAGCAATTCTTTCGCCATCCGCAGGGTAATATCGTAAGCGTATTCGTCTTCGGAAATTGACCTTCCTCTGTACTTTGTCATCGCTCCCGGATCCGGGCCTCCATGTCCGGAAACCAAGTAATAAACAGTACCATTTAAACGCTTACTTTTAGGATATACCTTCTCGTGCTTCTTCGCGAATATCTCGTAAGTAGTATAGACATCAGCCTTGGAACTATTTGTTTTTGATTCTACCTCTTTTACTGGAATTGTATAAGCTATCCCTTCTAAAAGGTGCGTGCTATCCTTGAGCTTAGCTTCATTTAAGGCAATAAAATCGTTATAAGAATCATAAGGATCGACCCCATTTTTTCTTAGAAAAGAATAAATACCATCTCCTTTTTCGGCAATGGCGACAAATAACGAATCCTGGGCCAGCAATTGGAAACAGAACAGAAGTAAACCGAAAAAAATGAGATATCGATGCACGGAATCAACTTTAATACAAAGTTTATCAAATATGTTGCCAAATAACAAGTGAGGCAAGAAATTTATAATCCCAAAACCTGTACTATCCTTTTTTGTAGAAACTTTTGATGATTTCTTCAGCCGGTTTATTTTGAGGAGTAAAACGGTTATCATTTATTCCGCCAGCTTCTTCGTGTTCTATAAACCATTTCCAAACGAACCCTCCTGCAAACCAATCTTCTGACCAGAACTCTTCAAAAATTGCACGTTTTGCATTTGCCTGAGCTACTAGATTAACTCCCTCCTGTGTCCTATCTACCAGCCATGGTTTCTTGGCAGTATAATCCATACTGCGATAGCCAAACTCTGTAAAAAGTACTTGTTTGGAAGTCCTTTCAGACAGTGCTACGATTTCGTCTTTCCAAGGTTTCCAACCTTCTTTTAATTGCTCAACTGTAGGTGTTCTGGCACTGGAAAGAGGAAAATAGGCGTCTATCCCTATATAATCCAAGTCTTGCCAAAAAGGAGTTCTTTTATATTCGTCCCAATTGGCTGCATAAGTGAGTTTCCCTTTATATACTTTTCTTATTTCTTTTATCAAGGAGGTCCAAAACTGAGGTCTATTGGTAATA
>CAZWPZ010000200.1:0-16409 GCA_964636005.1 uncultured Eudoraea sp. | reverse complement strand
TTTTTTGGGCGCAGTTGATACACCTAATTTAATATTTGAAGCCTTATTAACAGCCTTTAGAAAACGTTCTATTCGTATGGGTTTCAATAAATAATCTACCACCCCATAATTATAACTTTCTAAGGCGTATTCCGAATAGGCAGTTGTTAAAATAACCTTGGGCGGGTTTATTAGTGCACTAAGAATTTCCATGCCATTGAGTTCTGGCATTTTAATGTCTAGAAAAATAAGATCAATTTCATTTTGCTGTATGAAGTTGATAAATTCCAGAGGATTTCCAGTACTTAATACCAGCTTAAAATTCTCAATTTTAGAGCAGTAGTCTTCCAATACCCTGCGTGCCAGTATTTCATCATCTATTATACCTATCTTAATCATGCGTCTGGACTTTTTAAATCTATGGTAAGCGTTACCTCAAATGTCTTCTTACTATCCTTTATTACCAAAAGATGTGATTTTGGATATAATAACTCTAAGCGTCTTTTTACATTTTCCAGTCCTAATCCTTCTCGCTTAGATTTGATCAATTTAGTAGGTTTCGAATTGAGTACCGAAAAGTGCAGAGTCGATTTTTCCATTGTGGCAGAAACATCTAAACTACTTCTTTCATTGGTACTTTGGGCACCATGTTTTATAGCATTTTCAACAAACGGGATAAGCAGCATAGGTGCTATGGCATAGTCTGATAGTACTCCATCAATTAAGAACTCTATTTTGCAGCGATTACTAAGGCGTTTTTCTTCTAATAACAAATAATTCTCTATAAACTCCAGCTCTTCTTTCACCAAAACCAGATTTTTTTTTGCACTCTCCAATTGATACCGCATTAATTCTGAAAGTTGCATCACCACTACAGGTGTTTCTGGTGATTGCTCTCTGGAGAGACTATATATGCTATTTAAAGAGTTAAATAAAAAATGTGGATTCACCTGCTCTTTCAAATAATTTAACTCCATTTCTTTTTGTAATTTTTCTTTCTCCTCATTTTCTCTTCTGAATATCATATTTCTTCTTAAGAAGAAAGCTGCCATCCCGGTACCGGTGGTATAAATAAGAAAAAAGAACATTTTATACACGCCAATCCAACTCCCACTGCTTGTGGAATATCCCTTTATATAAGAACAACCAAATATTATTGCGACAAGTAGAATTCCGTATAATAAATACTTTTTCTTATCATAAAAAACTGGGATAAGAATAAAATGGTTTACCCATATAACCCCCATAATAGATACTGCAAAACTCAGCTGCCACAGAATAAAACTATAGTCATTATCATAATTATCTTTAAATAACCAGCTTCCCAAAATTTCAAGCGTGGCTACCAATAAAAATGCTCCTGTATTTAATAGTATAGTATTCCTTAAAGACTTTTTAATCATAAACTCCTTCATAACCATCTACTAAAGATAGTATCAATAAATACAAAACCGCATATTTTCTTTACCAATGCGGTATGTCCATGACGAAATGGTTTTATCATTTAATTATCGTATTTATCAACTTTATAGGAATAGCCCCAAAATACAGGCTAATTTTAGCAGAGCTTTTGTTGACAACCAAGTTTAAAATAAAAGGTTGACAATATTCCAAAGCTGTCCAAAACTAAAAGAAGACAAACATGAAAGCGATTAAACTATTACTTCTCTTAACACTGATTATGCCTGTCTATAATATAGGCCATGCACAACAACTTCAAAAAAAAGAGTTCGTGCCAAAAGCTGAAGGTGCCACTTTTCAATTACCACATATTCGGGTAGTTCCTATTAAGGATACAAAGACTGAAAGAAATTACGAGCTCTATATTAAGCTTCCTGAAGACTATGCAGAAAAGAAGGAAAAAAAATACCCTGTACTATACTTTACTGATGCTATATGGCATATAGAAATATTATCTGCTGCTACAGAATACATGTTAGAGGATGTTATTTTGGTTGGAATTTCCTGGCAAAAGTATATAAAGGAAGAATTGAAAGCTGAAGTTGGAGATCATGTTAGCCGGTTTAGGGATTACAGCTTTCGAGAATCCAATAAGCCCGAAATTCAAAACAAATATCAGTTAGGGCAAGCGAAGAAACATTTAGACTTCATTAGAAATGACGTCATCGATTACATAGACAAGCACTATCGAACAGACCAAAACAGTCGCACCTATTTTGGATATTCCATGGGAGGGGAATTTGGTGCATACATATTATTAACACAACCTGATTCCTTTAACAATTATATCCTTGGTAGTCCTTCTATTAAAAATGAAGTGCCTTATCTAAAGGAGCTTCATACGAAATTTGGACCTTATGAAGCATCTGATAAGAATACTAGTATGAAAGCGAATGTCTATATAACCTATGGTACCTTAGAAAAGGAGATGATAGAACCTATTGACGCGTTTGTTCGTTTATTAAAGGATAGAAGAGATCCTGGTTTGGCAATTCTAAAAGAAGTGGTCGAAGGGGATCATCAAAGTGGTTTTCCCAGGACAGCTCTTAGGAGTGTAGATTGGTTAGCCTCCCTGCTGAATCCGGTTTCTGGGGATTTAAAACAGGTTTCCTTCTGGGATGTTCCGTACCTTAATAATGCCTTTATTAAAACCGCACCAGAAAACCGTAAAGATGGAATATCCGTAGGGGAATTGTCGGAGCATAGTACAAATACAGACCCGATTCTTAAACTATCGCAAGAAATTGCTGCTGGCGAGCACGGCAACTATGATGCACTCCTTATAGCACATAAAAACCAATTAGTATTTGAGTCCTATTATAAGAAAGGCCGGGTTGACCTACCCCATCCTCAGGCATCAGCTACCAAAGTCTATACTTGTTTGGCGGTTGGACGCGCCATTCAATTAGGCTATTTAAGCATGGAGGACTTAAACAAACCAGTTATTGATTTTCTTAAGAATCTGGATCGTTCCAAGCTAAAGGCAGGGGCAGAAAAAATAACACTCGCCAAGGCGATGACCATGCGCTCGGGAATTCGTATTTCAGAGGAAGACCGCGAAGAAATGGAAAAAGATTCCATCCAATTGATAGGGCAGGGGCAAATTCAGAGTATGATAGCCTACAGCGATCCGATAACCGATGCATCACAAACCTTTAAATACCAGAGCGACCCGGAATTTGCAATGCAAGTATTGGATGCAGTGGTTCCGGGTTCGGCCAAAGATTTTATCAAAAGAGAGGTATTAGACCCACTAGGCATTGTAAATTATAAATGGTTAACTGCTCCAAGTGGTTTGCCTGAGGCAGGTTGGCGTGTGAGTATGACCTCCCGCGATATGCTTAAGTGGGGAATACTAGTACAGAATAAAGGAAAATGGGAAGGGGAACAAATGATTCCAGAAGCCTATATTAAACTGGCCACCAGCAGGATTCTCTTAACCGGTGATGATGATATTTTCGGTGGAGGAGATGCCGTTAGCAAGCAAGGATATGGCTATTTCTGGTGGAATGCGGATTTGCAATATGGCGGTAAAACCTATTTCTGCCGATCTGCACAGGGCGGTGGAGGACAATACATTATACTAATTGAAGAGCTAGATTTACTCGTAGTGGTAACAGGGCACGATAACGATAATAAGACACTGCAATTGACAGCAGAACACATCCTACCTGCATTTCTTAAAGAGGAGCAAAGGGGTAAATTGGAATAGTGTATTAAGTGAACTACCATTGAGCTCTACATGAGTCTAATTTTAAGCTGGAAAACAAACTCCGGAACAGCAGCATTCGTTTACCTTCGCTTTAGGTGTTTACGACAAATTAGTAAGGCTCGGGAAATTACCGCAGGCCTTACGAAAATGCATTGATCCTGAAAGCTTTAGATAGTATTGCAAAAGAAAATACAGTTGCACCTGAATAAATAAAAAAATTAGATTCCCTAAGTATTGTATTTACTATCTTTAGGAAGTCTTAAATAACTTCCAAATGAGAATTCTCACAATTTTATTATTCGTTGCCCTGGTATTCACAACCTCTTGCAAGCAAAAAACAGAACCCAAACCGGAAGCTAAAACCAGTACGGAGGTGGCCGCATTTAAACTTAAAGGTACAGAGGTTGCCTATGCTACGGACTCTACCAATCTAAACGGCTATATTGCCTACGACGAGAATAAAAAGGGTAAACGTCCTGGGATACTCATTGTACACGAATGGTGGGGGCATAATGACTATGTCCGTGAGAGAGCAGATATGTTGGCAGAACTTGGTTACACTGCCTTTGCTGTCGATATGTACGGCGATGGAAAACAAGCGAGCCACCCAGACGACGCAGGGAAATTTGCCATGAGTGTTATGTCTAATTTACCAGAAGCTTCGGCACGTTTTAATGCAGCAATGGAGCTATTGAAAGAACAAGAATCTGTAGATAAGGAAAAGGTTGCGGCTATAGGCTATTGTTTTGGAGGGAGTGTTGTACTAACAATGGCTAATAGCGGAGCTGATCTCGATGCGGTTGCGGCTTTCCATAGCGGTGTTGCCTTACCTGTAATGCCAAACCAGGACCTTAAGGCCCGGGTATTGGTATGCAATGGTGCGGATGATCCTTTCGTAAGTCAAGAATCTGTAACTGCATTTAAAACGGCAATGGACTCCATAGGTGCTACTTACGAATATATTGCTTATCCCGGGGTAGTACATAGCTTTACTTCCAAAGAAGCAGATGCCAACGGAGAAAAATTTGGAATGCCATTAGCCTATGATGCGGATGCGGACCAAAAGTCATGGGAAAGCCTGCAGCAAATGTTAAATGACGTATTTTAAGGATTGCCCGAAAGTTTCTGAATCACATTAGTTTATAAAGTTTAAAATGACTCGCGCTGTCCTTCTAGTTTTCTTGACTTCTATTCTGGTTTGTACTTCTTGTAAAAAAAAGGAAGAGACAAAATTTCAGATTTTGCGCTCTAAAGAACTGGCGATCAAAAACAAGGTACACAACAAATTACTTGATGGAGAAAAAGAGGAGGGGTGGCGCTTACTTTTTGATGGTAAAACGCTCAATGGATGGCATCTTTTTAATCATTCGGATTCAACGCAATATTCTGCATGGGAAGTGCAGGATGGCATGCTTTTTTGCAATGCCACAGACGAAACCAAGATTTTTGGGGATTTGGTAACGGATAAAGAATTTGAAAACTACGAGCTTGTTTTCGAATGGCAGATGGGCTTAAGAGGTAACGGCGGTGTTTTTATCAATGTTCAGGAAGCACCGGAATATAAGGCAACCTATGAGACTGGACCAGAATACCAACTCTTGGAGCCCGAACATATGGACACTAAAACCCCTTTAAAACGGCCAGGCTGTCTTTGGGGGATAAGCCCTCAATTAAATAAAGTAGAAGCAAAGCCCGTAGGGGAGTGGAATACCACCAGAATCGTGCAACAAGAGGGAAAAATTCAATTCTACCTCAATGGGAAACTAACGGCTGAAGAAGATTTAACTTCTGCGGACTGGAAGAACAAAATCTCTAATTCCAGATTTAAAGATGCCCCGAATTTCGGCAGAGCTACAAAAGGGAAGATAGCCCTACAGAATTGGTATTTTGAGACCTGGTTTCGGAATATGAAAATTAGGGAATTATAGTAGATTAGAACAAAAACTGGCCTTAAGAGGTTACGTTAAGAATGATGGGATACCTTTATTTATCTTATGTAAAATAAGGAGTGACCAGGAAGACAAATTTTATTTAACTTTCCATTTCTATATTAATTTAACGCAACACCATGAAATTTTTAAAAACGAAAGTGACTCTTTTAGCATTGTTCCTACCCATAATTCTAGTGAAAGCGCAAGGTGAGTTAAAAGCAGTAGATGGATATTCTACTCAAATTGGTCTGATGGTCTATATGTTAGACGATTTAAAGGAAAGAATCACCCAACAAGTAAAGGACCTGGACCAAGAACAAACGGATTTCTTGTATGATGCTAATGCCAATAGTATAGGATCCTTGATCATGCATTTGGTATCTACCGAATCGTATTACCAGACGGCAACTTTAGAAGGTCGGGAATGGACCGAAGAGGAGCTGTCCCGATTTGGTGTAGCAGGGGAACTTAACGAAGAAGTAAAAACTATACTCAAAGGTAAGCCCATTAGCTTTTATTTGGATTTATGGAATGAAGTCCGGGAAAAAACCAAGAAAGGACTCAAAACCAAAGACGATGCCTGGTTTACTTCCAATATTGAAGAAGGCCTCAACTACCATTATGTATGGTATCATGTGATGGAACATTCTGCCAACCATATGGGGCAAATTGCAACCATAATAAACCGTTTCCCTAAGTAGTACTACAAATTCGAGAAATAACGAATCTACCGCATATCTGAAAATGAAAAATTTAAAAATGAATTTATTAAAAAATAGTATCGTATTAGTAATATGGTTAGTTAGCACTGTTGCTTTGGCACAAGACAGAAAACCAACAGAAGAGCAAAAAGCCGAATTTCAAAAACAGTTGGCTATCTATTTAGAGGAATTGGATCTCTCTGAGGACCAAAAGATAAAGTTCGAGGAAATTTCAAAAAAGTACGCCAGACAAATGAAATCGCTGAGAGATAGCGACAAGGGCCGACTCGCAAAATATAAAGAGTTGAAGTCTATACAAAAAAATAAAAATGAGGAGATGGAAGTCCTACTTTCCGAAGAACAGTACGAGGTTTACGAGAGAATGCAGGAAGAAAGGATGCAAAAAATGAAGGAAAGACGTAAAAACAAAAACTAGAAATCTTTAATTAAAAGGCTTCATCCTTAGGAATTTAGGAGAAAGTGTTAAAGGTAACACATGATTTAAACCATTATCTTAAAACAAATCAGTTTTAACAGCTTCAATATAGCTGTCGCTTACAGGAATATTAACATTACCAATAAACAAATCCCTACCTTTTAGGGCTGATACTTTCTGCTTGTTTACTATGTAAGAACGATGCACCCTTATGAATGTAGACTTTGGTAATTTTTTTTCGAGAGATTTAAGCGTTTGATGACTCATAATTTTTTTTCCAATGGTGTAAAATAAAACGTATTCGTTATCACTCTGTACATACAAAATATCCTCGTATTTTAACTTGTACAAATCATAACCAGATTTTATGGTTATGCTATCTTCTATTGGCGTCTCCTCTTGTTTGTATTTATAAACTGCCGATAAAAAGCGTTCAAATGTTATTGGTTTTAATAAATAGTCTAAAGCATTTAAATCAAAACCCTCTAAAGCATACTCAGAATAGGCAGTGGTAAAAATAATTTTGCTAGAATCACCAATCATTTTCGCAAAATCTGTTCCTTTCAATTCGGGCATTTGAATATCCAGAAAAACAATGTTTATCGTATTATCCTTTAGGGATTGAATAGCATCTAAAGGACTTTCAAAAGAGTCTACAAATTCTAAAAAATCAACTTTATCAATGTAAGATTTTAACAATAATCTTGCTAATTCCTCATCGTCAATAACTATACATTTTATCTTGTTCATTTTAATTTTAAATAGAGCTTTATTTTGAAATATGTATCTGTTCTGTCAGTTATCAGCTCATGTTTTTCAGGATATAAGATAGCCAATCTTTTCCTTACATTTTCAAGCCCAATACCGCCGACGCTATCTTTATTTATAGTTGCTTTTGCCAGACTATTACAAACTTCAAATTGGATAGATTCATTATCTGAAACTAGCTTTATATCAATAAATGATGCTTTCTTATTTTCAATATTGCTGTGTTTTAGCGCATTTTCAATAAAAGGAATAAGCAACATTGGAGCAATATGTAAATTGTTGTTTTGTACTTCAAAATGTGTTGCGATAGGATACTGTTCACTGCTCTTTAATGCGAAAAGCCTTAAATAATCTTGTATATATTTTATCTCTTTTCTTAAAGGAACTTCTTCCTGCTCGCATTCATACAAAACATAACGAAGCATGTTTGATAAATGACTAATGCTTTGCTGTGTTTTTCCTGAATCTATTGCTGAAAGGGCATAAATATTATTCAGAGAATTAAATAAAAAGTGGGGATTTATTTGTGACTTTAATAATTTAAGTTCGTTTTGAAGATTCTCATTTTTAATCAAAATGGTTTCTTCTTCTTTCTTTTTAACATATAAGAATGCTTCTATTAATGCTGCTAAAATATAACTTAAAGACAGCATTAATAAATTAATAACAAATTGAGGCACAGGGGTTGGCCTTCGCAGTTGTTCATTGTTTTCAATACCTAGAATTGGAGGAGGAGGAGGCTCTAAACGTGGATGAGGCCCATTGGGGTGTTCCATACGATGAGGAGGTGGGCTTTCATGTTTAGGTGGCGAAAATGTATCCGATGAAAAATACGCAAACAAACAAACAGCGATTATAGAAAACAATGAAAAATAAAAGTACTTTTTTTTTAAAAAAAGTTTAGGTGCTGCGTAATATATTAACGCAAAAATCAACCCAATTTGTAGAAGATAGACGAGAATATTAGCTCTAACAAAAACAGTTTCACTTTGTTGATTTAACCATAAAACCAGCCAAACCACTAACCAAAAAAGTGCTTGAGAAATCAAGCGTTTTGACTTATTCATTATACAAAGTAAAGTAAATTAAAACCAATTATTATTTAAAACATACCCTAAAAACAACCCAAAATAAGTGATCGACAGAAGCAATATTCCCATTTGCAGAAAAGTATTAATGATTCACAGAAAACTCGAATATAATCCTAGACAAAAACGGACATTCATCGTCCAAATAGCGAAACAAAGAATAGGAAACCAATTACTTAAGAAGTATCAAAAGTATTCTTTGTTGCATTTAAATCTCCCTAATTAAAGAAATTGACCATAACCCATGGTTTACAGAAAACCTAAGGACATTCACAGAAAACACAAATCTGCAGTTAATTTTTTATGGACATTTATCTCTCAAATAAAATCAAAAGAAGAAAATATTATGAAAGCAATCATTAGAAAAAGATTACTATTTCTCTATATGGTGTTAATTGCGAGTACATCATTTGCTCAACCAGGAGGACAAGGAAGAGGTGGACCACAGGGTCCACCAAAAGTGCCAAATTCAGATGAGATTGTAGAAATAGTAAGCGAATTATCAAAAAAGCTATCTCTTGATAAAGAACAAGAATCTACAATCCTCAACTTATTTCAAAAGCATTTTGCGGCATTGGAAAACAAAACAAAATCAGGACGACCAGACAGGGAGGAAATGGAAGCATTTAAAAAGACTTTTGAAGCGCAAGTCGATGAAATTCTAAGCGAAGAACAGCAAGAGTTGTTTAAGCAATTTCAAAAGGAAAAAATGAAAGAACGGCCACGCGGTGGACCACCAAAGAGAAAAGTTAATTAGAACGAAAATTAAGAAACAATGAAAAAATCAATTAAAATTAAATGGATGTTATTAAGCTTGTTAACACTTTCTTTATTTGCTTTTTATTCCTGTAGTAGTGATAGTGTCTCACCATCAGATGACGACAATAATCAAGCAACAAATGAACTTCATGCGGCTTTTGATGCTTTTGATGAAGATAACGTAACTATTATACTAAGTGGTAATAGTGTAATAATTGAAAGTAACGGCTTACCCAATCACACTTCCCCTTATTGGTCTAATACTACGGCACGAACAGCTGTAGATCCAATGGGAAATATATTGGAGACACCAGCTTCGGCCAGTAACCATTCATTGTTTCTAGAACCCTCATCCACAAGTTATGAGAACATGGCTCCAGGAAATATAGATGATTTCAATGGATCCTATACATTAACTGTTCCGGCTAATCCACAATTAGCATCTAATTCAACATCAACTGGATTGGGACCTATTGGAATCGCGGTTAGCGGCGCAATGATATATAATGACGAAGAAGGACCAAACGTGCCTTTAGATAATGCAGTTGTTTCTCTCGACTATACAGCAGCACATACAGGCCCACAAAGTTATCACTATCATTTAGAAACCAAAGCATGGAGTAATGACGACCACGAATTAATCGGTATAATGTCGGACGGATTTTTCTTGTATGGAAGAAAAGATAGCGAAAATGGAGAATATCCAACGGATTTGGACGAATCAGGAGGACATTTTGGCGCAACCATTCACAATCCAGATGGAGAGTATCATTATCATATTCAAAATGAATTATATCTTAATCAATTTTATATCCTATTTCCTGGTGACTATCAAGGCACGCCAAGTACTATACTATAGCCTTATATCTCTGGTTTTACTTTTTATGTCTTGTCAATCTAATAAGACTAAAAATATAGCAAGAATAGATAAGTCAATAGTGTACTGTGATAGTGTTTTGAAATCTGAGATAGTACTGCACAAAAATTTAGGGCTTGTGTATTATAATGACAGCCCTTTAACAGGTAGTTTAGTTTGGTACTACAATAATAATCAACTAGCCGAATACTCCGAATATGTCTACGGTGTTCGTCATGGATCTATTAAGAAATGGTTCAGAACTGGTTTGTTAAGCTATCACGCCGAGTATCTGCAAGGTAAGCAACATGGCACTACTAAAACCTGGTGGAAAAGAGGCACTCTACGTTCGGAATCTCAATACATTCATGGCGTTGTAAACGGTTTACAGCGGCAGTGGTACAAATCAGGAAATATATTTAAAGAATTTAATATTGTGAATGGTAGAGAAGAAGGAATGCAAAAAGCTTGGAGAGAAAATGGGAAAATATACAATAATTATGAGGCTAAAAATGGACGCATATTTGGCTTAAAGCGTGCTAATTTGTGCTATGAACTAGAAAATGAAGAAGTACAATTTAAAATAGCAAACAATGAATAAATTATATAAAATCGCGATAATTTTATTTGTGTTAATCTCGTGCAAACATAAAAGTGATAAATCGAGTAGAGAGGGTGTTTTGCCTTATTATAACGACGCAAGCTTTACTCCAAATTGGATATCTAATAATAATAGTGAATTATCTAATTTTCACTCAATTCCTGAATTTAGTCTGTTAAATCAAGATGGGAATATTGTTACAGATAAAACTTTTGAAAATAGGATTTATGTAACTGATTTCTTTTTCACGTCATGCCCAGGAATTTGCCCCAAAATGACTAGTAATATGGCTCTAATTCAGGACGCTTTTAAAGAAGACCCAGATATATTATTATTGTCACATTCAGTTACTCCAGATATAGATTCCATTACTACATTAAAAAAATACGCTGAAGCTAATGGAGTTATATCAAACAAGTGGCATTTGGTAACTGGCAACAGAAGTGAGATTTATGATTTGGGCAGAAATTACTATTTTGTTGAGGAAGATCTTGGTAAAAGAAAATCGGTTGAAGATTTTTTACATACTGAAAATTTTGTGCTCGTAGATAATAACAGACATATTAGAGGCATTTATAACGGACTAAATAAATCGTCTATAAATCAACTTATTGCTGATATAAAATCCTTAAAAAAAGAATTATAAACCAGCCTGTCTCATAGAGTTTTGGCAAAAGACAGTGTACAAAAAAGATTCTTATACTGAAGTAATGTATCACGTATTTGGAACCCATCTGGCCTGTCCTCCGAAGCTCTTGGCGAAGTAGGAATAGGAGGGGGGGGGTAAAAGCGAAGTCTCATGATTTCCGTATACCAATTCCCTTAACCAATTATTAAAATTAAAGGTTACTTTTCTTTTTCTTACCCAATGAAATGGTGTAGTCGTCTATAGTTCCCTGTACTTTTAAATTTAGAAACCTCGTTTTTCTGTTGGGATCTACTTCTACGATTTCATCTACTTTATCCTGGTCAAAAATGGGATCCTTCTTACGCACAAACAGTTTTTGCCAGGTGGCCTTTCTCACGGTTTTCCATGGTATACGCAGATTATAGTCAATATTTTGATTGTCGTCGTGTGTTCCTGACAGTTCTATATGACCAAGGGTTGATTCAATTGTCATAACCGGGATATTAATTTTCCCTTTGTCAATAGCCAAGCTATTTTGTAAGGTGTCAAACCGAATGCTTCGCAGGTTTTTATCGCCCATATAATCCGACAGTGCTAAAATAGGGTCATAGTTTTTTAGTTTTCCGTTTAACACTTTTACGTCCATTACCATAGAAGACTGGTCCAAATCTGGCACCATATCTGGATACACCCTGATTTTACCAGCAATTCTAGAGCTAAGTTTTCCCTGTAAATTTTCTGAAACGAGGTGGTCTTGCCCAAAATTTTCAAATTTGAAAAGTAATTTATCCAAATCAACATCCGTAATTAACAATTCTGGATGCATATAAATGTGTTTTGGGTCACTTCCATTAAAATAGCCATTTAACTGAACCTTTCCAGAAGCTGCATCCATGGTAAGCGTATCGATATAAATATAATGATCGGGTGTCGTTCTAAATTCTGCCTTGATGTTTTGAAGATCTATCCTATGGTAGATAAAGTGGGCAATATCCGCTTTAAAACGCATGTTAGCAAAAGGCAATTCATAGATATTGAAGGCCTCGGCATGTTCCGCAATATCTTTGGTAAGAGATGCTCCAGTTGCATTAGCTAATGGAGGACCTGGGCTAAACTTAAACAGGGCATCGTAGTCAATATAATCAGCGCTAACCTCCAAGAAATTGTCAGGCATTTTTATCGAGTTTTCTTCCCCGAGATAGTAATTCAGATTAACATTAAAAGTGGTAGACCCGATTTCGCCATGAAGATCATTGATTTTAATACTTTGATCTTCGTAACGGATGTTGCCCTTAAAGTCGTGAAAACGTTGAGGATGCAATTCCATCTTTGTGTCTAGCAAGTCAAGGTCCAAATCGACGTACTGTAATGAAGAATCCGAATAATGCATCTTTGAAGTAAAATGCAGGGCTAAATCGTCAAAAATTTCATGTCGGTATTCTTCGGGAACATAATTTTCCCCTTTGTAAGAGAAAACATCTTCCAGTCGTAACTTTTTCGAGTTAAGATTTACATCTAGTACTACATCTCCGTTGCGTTCGGGCTGCATCCAAAAAGCATAATCATGCACTAATCCATCATAATGAAAATCACTCTCATCTATATATCCTTTAAAATCTACTATTTTAATATCCTTATCATCTATCAAAACATCGGCATGAAAATCATGCAAACGATGAGGATAGTGCTTTAAATCGGCATAGAGACTATCAATAAAGAATTCTCCCTTAGGCAAGTATTCCGATTCGGTAAAGTCTTTGGCAGAGCCCACAAAAGAAAATCCCAAGCTGAGATTATCTACCTCTTCTTCAAAGGTTGTTCGGGTAGTATCCTTCGCAAAAAAGCTTGTCAATTCTGCAATATTCAAATGCTTGGAGGTAATATCCAAATGGGTTTCTACAGTATTGTTTGTATGATGAACAATAGAAGGAAGGTCGGACAGGAAACCACTTATAGAAACATCAGAATTACCCATTAACAAATCGAATTGTTTAAGAGTAGCCTCCTTACCATTCATTAGAAGATGAACATTTAGACTGTCTAGGGAAACAGGGAGATTTTCTGCTTCGAGATGTAAATTCTCTATTTCCAAGGCTGCGTAGTAGGCCTGGTTTAGTTTCTGCAAGGCCATTTTTGGATTTTCTATATCAACGATATCGTGAAAATTCATCTTTAATTGAATATTCCCGGATGCTTTCTTTACCTCTTCCAGTTCAAAGAAGTCTGCGATAAAATCCAGATTAAAATTGGCATCCATTTGCATATCAATTTCTGGAGATTCAAAGTTCTTCACAAAGAGCGCGCCTTGAAACGCTCCTTTTTCTAAAGAGGCTGTCATATCGCTTAATGAAAATTCCATGGTGCTCGCATCTCTGTTCTTTCCATTACTAAAATGGCCTTTAAAGCCCATATTGTTTATTTTCTTAGAGCTGGTCGTATTCTCTAAAAAGGCCTTGCTGGCTCCAAAATCAGCATAGATAGCGGGCCTGTTTCCTTTATTTGCCGGGCCTTTGACAGAGGCATTGAAATAAATGTCCCCAGCATTTTTATATTTCTCCAAATAGGGTATAACATCTTCTGGAGCAAAGGCAATAAGCATATCAAAATTGGGCTTGGTCCCTTTTATTGCAAGATCCAAGTATACGTCGTTCTTTGTATCAATACTTCCCTCAAGCTCGAAATCCCCGTTTTCCATGACAATTCCGGAAGGTTCAATGTTTAATATCCCCGTAAATTCATTGAATACGAGGTCTGTATGTATTTCGAAGTGTTTCTTACCGAGAAATGTAGTATGGCCATCTTTGATAACATTCAGATCTAATTCGGTATCAATATGGCCGGCGATGATGCTATCCGCAATACTAAAGCCTCCTTTACCATTATAAATGAACTTTTCAACATCGGTATTGGTAGCTTCATCAAGTGTATGGACATCCAGGTTTTTTAATCGAATCTTGGATAAATGAATATTGTTTTTAGCCGTGCCATCCTGGGAATTTGTTGCAAGAGAGTTTTGGATATTAGTGGTGTTATCCTCGTGAATAACAATATTAAAAACGCCTTCTTCTATTAATAGGGAATTAATGACGTATTTACCATGAACAATATCCCAGATATTAAAGCCTACATAAATATCCTCAACATCCATTATCAGTGGTGCATGGTCCGCTTTGGTCTCGAATACTTTAACATCATAAAGTTTTATGGAGAGGTTCGGAAAATTACCAAATACGGATAAATTACTTTTACTTAGGCTAATTAGGCCTTTGTGCTCTTGGTTTAGAAGGGCAATTTCTTTTTTAATTATTTCAGATTGATGGGTTTGCACATAAAGCAAAAGGATACCTATACATAGCACAGGCACCAAGGTAACAAGCAATACTATGCGTTTCCAGCGTTTTTTGAGCCTCAAAGCAGTTTCTTTTATATAGTAGGTTAATGTCGTTTTAGAATAACGAATCTACACCTTGTACTATTGTCTGGCTTTATAAGTAATGTTTGTATTAAAAAAGTAAATAGATCAGGTTTAAAGGGACAACGATAGGAGGGTAGGGAGGCCAAAAAGGTCGGTCCCGGGAGTTGGTACTAGCTAGTCTTAATTGGTAAAACCTTAGTCTTTTTTGATATATTTTGCAGTGCCAGTTTGGAGAATGTCTAACTGCATGTCTAGCATATCCTTGTTTGCATCATGACCTGAGTTCTCTATTGGAATATACTCTTTCTCTGTAGCCACAATTTCTTCGAAATAATTTTTTGTGAACTCTGGTACGGTTAAAAGGTCTTTCTGGCCTTGTATAATATATATTGGTATCCTAAAAGTAGTGCAACAATCATCCAGAGCTACATCCTTTATCATTCCATCCTCATCCAAACCTATATACTTCAGAAATGAAAATTCTTCAGAAAACATAGAATATCTGGAATCTGAAAACTTAGAACGATACTCTTCTGAAACCACCCATTCTACCGGATTACTAGCTGTCTCGTTTTCGTATTTTCTTATTATTCTTCGCAACTTACCAAAGCTAGATGGATGGCTCCAACTCGGTGGGCCCATTTTATTTAAGATGTTCAGAACGGCCTTATCATTCCGATCTAATGCCATCGCTTTTACTTTTTTATAGCTCTCCGTATAATTTTTACTCCCACTAATAAGTGGCGATAGTCCCACATAAAAATGAAATTTTTGCGGTGCTGCATATACCATTTTTGTAGCTAAGAACGATCCCCAAGATGCGCCCGATATGATAATTTTCTCCTGACCCAATATTTTTCGAATATAATCAGTCACTTCAAGACCATCGTTTACTAAAAGATCGACGCTCAATTGATCGTTGGTTATCATGTCTAAAGTGAGATTATCGGAATCCAATTGCGCTAGATAGGTCCTTCCAGAACCTCTTTGATCCCAGTGAACAATGGTAAAGTCTTCTTCGAATTCTTGATAAAGACTATCGTGATACTTGCTCAAAGGAATTCCCGGACCTCCATGTAACATTAAAACTATGGGATTCGAACAATCCTTACCTTTAACGGTAATCCATTGGGGTACGCCGCCTATAAGTACATACTGCGCTTCATTTATCTCCGACTTAATAGCACTGTCAGCCTGGCATAATTCCTGAAGAAATACTATCTCTTTAGTTTGCGCTTGACTTGAGAAACAAGGAAACAAGCAAATAAACAAAATAAGTAGTGATCTGCCTTTTAAATTCATGATGTACCCTTTGTGGTATACATCCAAGACGAAAGGGAATAAAAATTGTTACAAGTTTTGGATACGTCCGAGTGAAAAAGGTCTAGTAGACCTTTGGAAGAAGGAGCGAGATGAAGCGGTGGAAAAGTACTTATTACAATTTATTGAAAAATTTATTCCCAAAAGTTTCTTTTACAGTGTCAATGACAATACCGAAGGCAATTGATGAATACCTCACTAAATCAAAAGCTAGCAATGAATAAACACTTTTTTCGCTGCCCCAAAGGGTAGGA
>CAZWPZ010000199.1:0-9290 GCA_964636005.1 uncultured Eudoraea sp. | reverse complement strand
GCCATTTTGGAAGGGAATCGATATCCCTTACAGATAGGTAGTCTTTCATGATAATTCTATCTTTAAGGCATTAAAAAAATGATCTATTTGTTCTTTGCTGATATTTAATGCAGGTAGGATTCTCAAAACATGTTTATCTTTCGCACCACCAGTAAAAATACGTTGATTGAAAATTAGCTTCTTCCGCAAATCGCCCACCTCAAAATCGAACTTTAGTCCTAGCATTAGTCCTTTGCCTTTTACTTCCTTTACTTGTGGAATTTCTTTTGCTTTTTCTTTAAAGTAGGAACCCATTTCTTTTGTATTGTCCATTAAATTTTCCTGTTCCATAACTTCCAGGACGGCTAATGCAGCAGCACAAGCGAGATGATTACCACCAAATGTTGTTCCCAATAACCCATACGACGCTTCAAATTTTGGGTGTATAAGAACACCGCCGACAGGAAACCCATTGCCCATGCCCTTCGCAATAGTTATCAAATCCGGTTCTATTCCGTGGTACTGAAAAGCAAAAAATAATCCGCTTCTCCCATAACCAGACTGCACTTCATCTGCAATAAAAACCACTCCCTCTTTTTTACAGAGTTCCGATACGTTCTTTATAAATGTTCCAGACGGTTCATTTAGCCCTCCCACACCTTGAATACATTCTAAAATAACAGCACAAACATCTCCTTTTTCCAATTCCGTCTTAAAGGTTTGAATATCCTCAAAATCAATAAAAGATACTCTTTGCTGTTTGTTAATCGGAGCATTTATTTTACTATTATCTGTTGCGGCCACTGCTGCGGAGGTTCTTCCATGAAACCCATTGGTAAAGGCAATAACTCTCGACTTTTTGGTGTGAAAGGAGGCGAGTTTTAAGGCATTTTCATTTGCTTCTGCCCCCGAATTACAAAGAAAGAGGCTGTATTTGTCACAATTAGAAAGTTCCCCTAGTTTATTGGCAAGTTCTCTTTGCAATGGATTTTCAACGGAGTTACTGTAAAAGCTAATTTTGTCCAATTGATTCTTTATACGCTTAAGGTAGTGTGGGTGTGCGTGCCCAATAGAAATTACTGCATGGCCACCATAGAGATCTAAATATCGTTGGTTTTTATCATCTATTACTTCTAAGCCCTCGGCCGAAACAGGTGTTACACCATAGAGGGGATAAACATCAAATAAATTCATATACCTTTCTGTTTACAAGCTAGTTCTTATCGACTTCCTTATTTTGTTTTAAACTCGCTAATTTTTTCAAAAGAGGCTACTATACCCCGTATCAGTGAAGAGCTTAAGCCTTGATGCTCCATTTCATTTAGCCCTTGTATAGTGCAGCCCATAGGTGTGGTAACCTTATCAATCTCTTCTTCAGGGTGGTTACCTGTACTGGTTAGCAGGCCAGCAGCTCCATCGCAGGTATACATGGCTAATTCCTGTGCTTCATTTGCATCAAACCCTAATTGAATGGCGCCTTGTGTAGTTGCTCTTATGAGTCGCATCCAAAAAGCAATACCACTGGCACAAATAACCGTAGCTGCCTGCATCTGTGCTTCTGGTATCTCCATGGAATGTCCCATTCTGTTAAATATTGCTTTTGCAAGCTCAATTCTATTCTTTCCTGCCTCGTTACTGCAGAGACATGTCATGGATTTGCCTACGGAAATAGCAGTGTTGGGCATACTTCGGATGATGTAGGTATCCTTACCTATTATGTTTTCTATCTTATCTATACCAAAGCCAGTGATGGTAGATATGACCACATGATTTTCCTTTAATTGATCTTTTATTTCTAAGAGAATATCAGAAAAATGTGCAGGTTGGACTGCAAAAATCAAAATATCAGAATTTTTTACGGCTTCCTGATTATTATCCGTTACCGTAACGTTTCCATATTTTTCATATTCCTGAATACTTTCCGTATTCCGTTTTGTGAGGTACATGGTAGTAGCACCATTGGTATGTAGTATACCTTTAGCTATTGAAAGTCCTAAATTCCCTGCGCCTATAATTGCTATTTTCATTTTTTTATATTGTAGATTAATATACGGTTGCTTTTAATCGTAACCCTAGATCTTCTTTAAAGCCCATCATAAGATTCAAATTCTGGATTGCCTGGCCCGAAGCTCCTTTTAATAGATTGTCAATTACTGAAGTAATTAGAAGTTGGTTTTTATATTTACTCAGATGTAAATAACAGTTATTTGTATTGACTACCTGTTTTAAGTTAACTTCCTTGGATACTACCTTCGTAAATAATGCTTCGTGGTAGAACTCTTTATAAAGCTCTTGTGCATCTTCCAGGGAACCCTCGAATTTCGTGTAAGCGGTTGCAAAAATACCTCTGGAAAAATTACCTCTATTTGGTAAAAAAAGGATGTCACCCGCCTCTTCGTCTTGAAGCAGCCCAATACTTTGTTCAATTTCCCCTAAATGCTGGTGGGTAAAAGGTTTATACCAGGAAAGATTACTTGTTCTCCAACTAAAATGGGTTGTAGGGCCTGGCATAACACCTGCTCCTGTACTGCCGGTAGTAGCATTAATATGAATATCGTCTGTGAGTTTATTTGATGCAGCCAAAGGCAGCAGAGCAAGCTGAATCCCAGTAGCGAAGCACCCTGGATTAGCTATATACCTGGCTTTTTGTATAGACTCCTTGTTCAATTCGACCAGGCCATAGACAAACGTAAAATCATTAAAGACTGCATTCTCTTCAAGGCGAAAATCGTTGCTTAAATCAATAATCCTTGTCTCCTTTGAAAATGAGCTTTCAGACAAAAATTTACTCGAATTTCCATGACCAAGACAAAGAAAAAGAACATCAATATTCGGATTCAATGTATTCGTAAATGATAAATCAATCTGCTCAATAAGGTCCAAGTGGGTATCCGTAATGGGTTCTCCTGCTTTGGTTGTACTGTATACAAAATCGATTATCACTTCAGGATGATTTACCAACAACCTGATAAGTTCTCCTCCGGTGTATCCTGAACCTCCTATTATTCCTACCTTAATCATCTTTTATGGAAATTTTATTCGAAATTTTCGCTGGTGTGGAAAGCATTTTTATAAATCCTTTTGCATCTTCTCCCGTCCAAGCTTTATTTGTTTCTCCGTAGTGCCCAAAGGAAGCATTCATCAAATCGTATTGAGAATCGATACCATTTAATTCGAAACGGTAGGGATGTAGAGTAACATACACTTCTCCTGTTACGTTTTTTTGAGTGTCCGTTAAGAAAGCTTCAATATTTCGCATAACTGCGTCCATATAATTTCCTTCATGCAGAAGCATTCCATAGAAATTTCCTAATTGTTCCTTTTGGAATTGTTGCCATTTACTCAAAGTATGCTTTTCCAATAAATGGTGGGCCTTAATAATAATTAGTGGGGCTGCAGCTTCGAAACCAACCCTTCCTTTTATTCCAATGATGGTATCACCGACGTGAATGTCTCTGCCAATGGCAAACTTAGAAGCTACCTCATTCAATTTTTGAATATTAGTTACTGGGTCGTTTACTTCACCATCAAAAGACACTAACTCTCCTTTCTTAAAGCCAAGAGTTATTTCTTGAGAATTCTCATTTTCTAATTGGGATGGATAAGCGGAAGAAGGTAATGCTCTTGCGGAACCAAGTGTTTCTTCACCTCCTACGGATGTACCCCACAACCCTTTATTTATAGAATATTTGGCTTTTTCCCATGAATATGCGACCCCGTTCTCTTCCAAGTAAGCTATTTCTTCCTCTCTTGCTAGTGTCCTATCTCTAATAGGAGTGATTATTTCAATTTCTGGTGCAACTATCTGAAATATCATATCAAAACGCACCTGATCATTACCTGCACCGGTACTTCCATGTGCAATGTATTGCGCTCCAATTTTCTTGGCATGATGTACAATTTCCAACGCCTGAATAATTCGTTCAGCACTTACACTAAGTGGATAGGTATTGTTTTTTAGAACATTGCCAAAAATAAGATACTTTACAACCTTCGAATAGAAATCCTCAACAGCCTGAATTGCCGTGAAAGATGTAGCACCCAGATTCAGAGCCTTTTCTTCCATCTTTTCAATGTCTTTATTCGAAAAACCACCTGTGTTGACACTTACCGCGTGTACTTCATAGCCTTTCTCCTTAGACAAATATTTTGCACAATAAGAAGTGTCTAAACCACCACTATAGGCTAATACTAATTTTTTCATTTACTTTTTCTTTTTAAAAAAAGGTGTTCTTTTATACTCTTTAACCTTTTAAAGGTTTTTGCATTTACATGCTTCTTTTTTGATTTTTCTACAACTGGGTCATAAAGCATGCCTGTACATAGGCACATCTTTCGTTCTGTTCTAGTAAGTACATCAAAATTTTTACATGTTTGGCATCCTTTCCAAAATGCTGGATCTTCCGTAAGTTCAGAGAACGTTACTGGCTTATAACCGAGTTCGTAATTCATTTTCATTACAGCTAAACCCGTAGTTATTCCAAAGATTTTGGCCTCTGGAAATTTCTTTTTGGAGAGTTCAAAAATGGCTTTCTTTATTTTTTTTGCCAAACCTTGATTCCTGTAGTCAGGGTGTACAATAAGTCCCGAATTGGCAACAAATTTTTTATGCCCCCAGACCTCTATATAACAGAAGCCGGCAAATTTCTCGCCGTCTAAAGCAATTACTGCATTCCCATTTTCCAATCGCTTAATGATGTATTCAGGAGTTCTCTGTGCTATACCGGTTCCACGAACCTTAGCAGACTCCGTTATGGTATCACTAATTATTTTGGCGTATTTGAAATGTGATTCGTTAGCAATTACAATTTCCATTGCTAGCAGTTTTAAGATAAAGTGAAAATGATTTTTTGAATTATTGCGGAAATGGACTCACCTATTTCCATGAAAATGAAACACCCTTACGGGCGGGGACGAAAGAAGGGACGCGGAGTATTCGCGTTGGCCGTATACAATTCTATGTGTGTTTCTATTTTCATTTCAATTCAAATGTACAAATTTGTATGAACTAGCAACATTTCTAGGTTAATTTTTTTGAATTGTTAAAAATCCACCTTTTTTGTTAAATAATTCATACAACAAAATTGAATATAATATGAAATATTCAATTGTAAGTAAGACATAGTTTTCTTCGAAACCATCTTGGCCATAAGCAGAATAGCTTAAAACAACGACTACCGACCATATCAATGGAAACTTAAAATCAGAAAATAAGCTTAACAACACCAAAAAAACTATGTACCATGGATGAACCGTAGGGGTTAAGAGATAGTAGGCAGATAAAATCCAAAGCATCGATAATAACAAAGAGTGTAATTGTTGTTTTTTATTGATATACATAAACAGGGATACCAATAGTAGAACCAAAATGGGTATAAACCGACCGTAGATCTTTATAACCTTCCACGCTTTTGCACCAGAAACTACAGCTACTTCTTTAACCAGGTTAAAGAATCCAGCATTGAATTCAAAGTTTGAAAACCAAAGACCTACTGTATGTGAATAATTGCTTACAAATTCAGGGGAGTAAAATGGCAAGGAACACAGTAAAACAGTAGTCAAAACAGCCGCGTAAAATAGGATACTTTTTTTAAGACCAAAGAAGGATAAAAACAGAGGAAGAAACATTAAGGGTATAAGTTTAACCAATATGGATAGGGCAAAAACCACACCACCTAAGACTCTTTTGTTGTTTGATAAGAGATATAGACTCCAAACAAAAAAGAATAGCATGACTCCTTCAAAATGCAAGTTACCTGTCAGTTCAATAATGATTAGGGGATTTAGAAAATACCAAAAAATCAAATGCGGGGACCTGTTCTGATGGCGCAACAATTTTTTACCAAAATAATAGACACCAATATCACTAAGTATAATCAGTGACCTCATACTGATGATGGCTCCCAAGACTGTTTTTCCACCTATCCAGGTAGAAAGAGCAAAAAGAAGTTGATTTATGGGAGGGTAATTGCTATAGTTTCGGGCACTTAGCGCCCCCATGCCTTCATGAAGATATTCCTTATTCGGGATAGCAATGTTACCTGCTTCCATTATGCTATCGGGTGTTAGTAGATAGGGGTTGTGCCCCAGATTCACCAATGCTCCGTCCCAAATGAATCTAAGGTAGTCTTGAGACAAATTGGGTTCACTGAACAAAAGAACAATTCTAAAAAGAATTCCTGCGACTAGTAAAAAATTGAAATTCCATTTTTCGAACTGAATTAACTTAAAGCAAAGAAAAAACAAGGCAAAATATAGGGAGATAAGTTTTGGAAAATCGGATCTGTCCAAATCGTAATTAAAACTTATGTAAAATAGAATACTTCCCAATACCATAAGAATTGGTAGCCTATGGAGATTCCAATAGGAAGTAATTTGAGAGGCCATTGGTTTAGTTTGTTTGGCAACTCCAAAGTACAAAAATCTCACAATAAACCACCTCTTTGATACCTATCAAAGAACCGGTATTATACTATGGCATAAACGAATGCTTAGTTGATTAGGCTTTGGAGGTAAAAGATTTGAATGCTACAAATCCAAAACCAAGAAAAAGCATAAAATGAAAAGGAAAAAGTCCAAAATCATTTAAGGGTATAGCACTATACATGCCGAATAGAAAATACAGCATAAGCCCAAACTCTAATATCATGTTTGGAGATATTTTTTTCGCCAAATACTTATTCCCTTTCCAACTGTCTCCAAGTTTGGAGATATTAAATTTAGGTGTACGTACAAACTCACTTCGCTTCCCCATGTGTCCTTCAAGAACAGCAACAGAATTGTGCAGTGAGAAACCAAGAGCTACCGAAAAAAACGTAAAGAAGAGTTTTATATAATCTACGAAATTATCAAAACTACTTCCCTGAATACTTCTATACGTAAACCAGTAACAGATAAACAAAATAACGGTACTGAGTATAAAGAAACTTGTTACTTCAAATACCCATCCTAAATGGCCAAATGAATTTTTAATATACAGCATTGGAATACTAAGAAGTGCCACGATAAAAACACACAAGAACATGGAGCTATTGAGCAAGTGCATTACCCCGTGAAACTTGGTCTTAAAGGATATGTTTTTGGCATTTAGTACGCTCCAAACTGTTTTTCTAAAGTTTTCGGCACCCCCTTTATTCCATCGAAACTGCTGAGATCTGGCCGCACTAATTACCACAGGTAATTCTGCAGGAGTTTCAACGTCTTCTAAATACTTAAATTTCCAATTTTTTAGTTGGGCCCTGTAACTAAGGTCTAAATCCTCTGTTAGGGTATCTCCTTCCCAGTTCCCCGCATCGAGGATACATTCTTTCCTCCAAATCCCTGCAGTTCCATTGAAATTTATAAAATGGCCTTTGGCATTTCTACCTACTTGTTCCAGCGTAAAATGGGCATCCAAAGCAAATGCCTGAATTTTGGTCAACGTGGAATAGTTTCTATTAATATGTCCCCATCTTGTCTGAACTACCCCAATCTCTTTATCCTTAAAGAAGATGACGGTCTTTTTTAACCAATCGGAATCGGGAAGAAAGTCAGCATCAAAAATTGCAATAAAATCCCCTTTTGCTATTTCAAGACCTTTTTTTAGGGCTCCTGCCTTAAATCCTTCTCTATTCTGTCTTCGTATGTGTTGTATGTCGAGTCCTTCAGCCCTTAGCGCATTAATCCTCTCTGCGGTGCGAATTACAGTATCGTCCGTAGAATCGTCTAAAACCTGTATTTCTAATTTACTTTTGGGGTATTCAATTTTGGAGATATTTTCCAAAAGACGTTCCATTACATATTCCTCATTATATACAGGCAACTGTATGGTTACATATGGGATTTCTTTGGGGTCTAGTAAATTGTATTTTGGAGCTTCTTCATTGATTTTTTTGTTGCCCAGATAATTTACCAAAAGGTTCAATTGAGCCAAACTGTAGAAAAAGATAAGTAGTAAAGCCGTGCTGTAAATGCCAATGATGATATATGCAATAATTAGTCCCATCTTACTTTAAACTATATTTAAAAATCCAACCCAAAATTTTTATGCCTGCAAAGATACTACCTTTTACGGTACCCGATACTTTAGATACCCCAATTCTTTTTTTATAACGCACTGGCACTTCGGTATATGGTAACTTCATTTTTAAAGCCTTTAGCTGCATTTCAATGGTCCAGCCATAGGTTTTATCTGTCATGTTCATCTCCAGTAACCGATCGTATTTTATCGCCCTAAAAGGACCAAGATCTGTAAATCTGGCTCCAAACAACCATCGCATTAATGTGGTTGCCAATTTGTTTCCAAAAACCTGTTGTGGCGTCATGGAGCCCTCTTCTCTTAGCTCCTCTGTCCTTGCGCCAATGACCAAATCTATGTTACCATTCCCTATTGGCGCTACAAGTTTTACCAGCTCTTCCGGATAATCCGAATAGTCGCCATCCATAAATACGATAATAAATGGCTTCTTGGACTTTTTGGCCACATAATCCATTCCCTTCAAACAGGCATAGCCATACCCTTTCTTTGTTTCACTAAGGACAGTGGCGCCAGCATTTCTCGCATTATCTAACGTATTATCTGTTGAATTGTTGCTAACTACAATTGTTTCAGAAACACATTCAGGAATTTCCCTGATTACTTTGGCAATAGAATCTTCTTCGTTAAAAGCTGGAATAATAACAACTATGTCCTTCATATTCTGATGTTTCGTAATTATTACAACTTCATCCAGGTTCCGTTATGGATTTTGAGGATTTGCCGCAAAAATAACATTAAAACTCCGGCAATGAAGGTTTTTCTTAAGAAAGAAATAGGGTGTTTTGTTTGAATCGAAGGTTTATTTCTTTTGTGCCAGCTTCACGAGGTCTACACTATTTCCTAACAAGACCTCCACACTATTGATTCTTCCTTCAACGGATCCATTCTCCAATTTTAGTACGCCTCTGGGACAAACCGCAGAACAAATTCCACATCCCACACAACTAGATCTTACAATATTTTCACCTCTTTGGGCGTATGCTCTAACATCAATTCCCATTTCACAATAGGTCGAACAATTACCACAAGAAATACACTGCCCACCATTGGTAGTTATTCTGAATTTAGAAAATAGCCGCTGTTGAAAGCCTAAAATAGCAGCCATAGGGCATCCGAATCGACACCAAACCCTATTGCCAAAAATGGGATAAAAGCCAGTACCAATTACACCAGAAAATATACTGCCAATAAGAAAGCCATAAGACTTACGAAGTGTTTCTGATTTAAAAATAAAAATACTTCCATCCCCACTGAAATAGTGTAATCCAATTAAAGCAAGGATTATCGTAAAATA
>CAZWPZ010000198.1:0-8737 GCA_964636005.1 uncultured Eudoraea sp. | reverse complement strand
CCCGCCTCGAGTACAGATAGATAAAAACCAGTGCAAATGCACTGGTTTTTTATTTTCAACATGTTTGAGTGGAACTCCCCAGTTGATTGACTTATACTTTATAAACTAGCAACGCCTCCCATTAACCAGGAAGATACCGTTATGTGCATAAACTTTTTAAATAGGGAGTAATCCTTACAACAATGACATTAACAACTTCATCGTAGTGGTCAGCAAACAAGTCACTAACTATTGTAATTAAATATGTCCTCATTTTATTTAAAATATTACTTTTAATCTTCTAACTTTTGTTACCGCCAAAAACAATGTGATGCATAGTAAAATCCTATTCTTTGTCTTTCTTTTTCAAATAAGCATGTTAGCGTACTGCCAGGAAGTTGAAGCGCTTACTTTAATTACTAACGCCAAAATATTTGATGGCTCTGATAAATTGGTCGATGGAAAGGATGTGCTTATAAAAGGAAATACCATATCTAAAATTTCAGCCAATATTAAAGCCCCGAAAGATGCGGTAATAATTGATGCGGCTGGAGCCACAATGAGCCCGGGCTTTATTGACGCACACTCCCATTTATTTTGGAATATTGGTCCATTTGAACATTTCTATGCGCCTTTGGATTATCAGCATGCGCTGAGTTTAGTAGAAGCTAAAAACACGCTAATGCGAGGTTTTACCACTTTAAGGGATGTTGGCGGACAGGTAATAGGCACTAAAAGGGCTATAGATGAAGGTTATTTTCCCGGACCACGTATTTATTCTGCCTGCGCGGCTATTGGAATGACCACTGGACATGGTGATTTCAGAACACCATCTACACTTCCCCGAATGATGGGAGGGCCATCAGAAACGGATGTAGAAAGAATTGGCTTGGCTATTTTTGCGGATGGGGTTCCAGAGGTTTTAACCGCTAGCCGTATGCAATTCCGCAATGGCGCTCATTTCTTAAAGGTTTTTCTTGGAGGGGCTGTATCGGGTATGTACGATCCCTTAGACATTGCAGAATACTCTCTGGAAGAACTTGAAGCTATAGTAGGAGAAGCCGAGAGGTGGAATACTTATGTAGCCGCACACACCTATACCGATGCATCTACTCGTATGGCAATTGAAGCCGGTGTCAAATCCTTAGAGCATTGTAATTTATTAGAAGAAGAAACGGTAAAACTAGCCGCGGAAAAAGGTGTATTTATAAGCGCACAAGCTGCCTTGTTCATGAATCCTGCACCTCCTAGTTTCACTCCTGCACAGGTAGAGCGCCAGCAATTGGCTAAAAAAGGGCTTGATAGGTTGATGAAAGCCTGCAAAAAGTATAACGCTAAGGTTTTGTTCGGAACAGACGTGGTAGCTTCGTTTGAGTCAAAAAAAGCACAAGTAACAGAGTTCACCTTACGACGAGAATGGTTTTCAAATGCTGAAATACTGAGACAAGCAACTATGGGTAATGCTGAAGCGCTGGAATTAACTGGGCCGCGTAATCCATATCCAGGGAAACTTGGGGTAATTGAAGAAGGAGCCTATGCCGATATTCTATTGATTAAAGGAAATCCTCTGGAAAACCTTGAGGTTTTATTGAGTCCTGAAGAAAATCTTTTATTGATTATGAAGGATGGTAAAATTTATAAGAATACGACTGAATAAAACTGCTGCCATGGCAGGTAACAAGGAAAACAGATCAGAAGAAAGCAATAGCAGAGAATCAGACGTTAGTGCTCTGATCTAAGCCTTTATATAAACCACTTTTTTCTTTTTAGCAGAAGAATATATTGCTTCTTGAACTACAATATTCTCAATATAATCGGAAATATCTGTTTCAAAGGCCTGGCCGCTTATTAATTGTTTTATAAAGTGTTCTTGGGTCGTATATACACAGTCTCCCGCAAAATTTATTTTTTCAAATCCATATTCATGGTGTCTTTCCTTTTGCCCCAATAATTGAATGGCAATGCTACCATCATCCCTAAGATGAATTGTTCCTTTATTCCCTTCTAGCCATACAGATCCGAAGGTGAGCCTTGGGTCTTCCGCCGCGTTTTCATTATAGCGGTTTGCATCTAAAAATCCTAAAGGACCCTCTTTAAAATTAAAATGTACCCAGGCGAAGTCTTCCCCTTTTATATTGGGATTTAGCGTTTTGAAATTTGCATAAACACTGTCTACCTCTCCAATCAAATACCGAAACGTATCTATAAAATGAATACCAGTTTCGTAGATAAGAAGTTGTTCCATTTCCCTGAAATAAGGCTGCCGATCCATATAAGCATCCTCTTGCCAACCATCTCCCATCCGCATTCTTAAATTAATGCTGTGTATTACATCCCCTATCACTCCCTGGTTTAAAAGTCTTTTAAGTTCTCTGTGCCATGGCTGAAATCTAAAATTCTCGTGTACCATCATACGCACTCCAGAACCCTCAATTGCATGGACTATCTTTTGTGCTTCTTCCAGCGTTGGCGCCAAAGGTTTCTGGCAGATGATATGCACCCCCTTTTTTATAGCCGAACGACAAAAGGACAAATGGGTATCAGGAGGGGTAATAATATCGACAAAGTCGGGCTTTTCCTCATCCAGCATCCTATCGAAATTTGCATATGCCCTTTCCATTCCATATTGATTGCAGATACGAACTGCATCCTCTTTTGTTTTCCCGCACACTGCCGTAATTTCAACATTCTTTATGCGTTTCCACGCCTCATAATGAAAATGACTGAAATACCCTGTGCCTATACAAACGCCTCTAATTTTTTCCATCTTAATACAAAGAAAAGTGTTTTTGCGGTTTCATTTGATGCCAAAGTAAGATAGCTACAATATTTAAAGCTGCACCAATGATAAAAAACAGATTGGTATTGCCAGTCCAAGCGATTAAATACGGGAAAATTAAGGCCGTAATAAAGGCACCCAAATTCCCCGCCATATTCATGGTTCCCGAAACTGCACCCGAATGTTCTTTGCCTATATCTGCGCAAAACGACCAGGACGATGGAAGAGTCATATCAGCACCAAATATGGCAATACTTAGAAAGGCAATGGCGCCAAAAGCAGTGTCCATATAAATACTCCCGATGAGTCCTAGTGCTGCAAGCGCAAAACCAATGGATGCGGGAAGTATACGAGATTTATCCCAATCTCCCTTTTTAAAAATACTATCTCCCAGAGCTCCTGAAAACCAATTTCCGAAAGCACCGAAAACCAGAGGAACGGCTGTATAAAATCCGGCCTCAATTGTTTCCAAGCCATACTCATTTTTTATATGTGGAAAGAGCCAGGTAAGTGCAAAGAAGTTGGTAAAGTTGCTACAAAAATACTGACCCATAGCCAACCACATATTTTTGGAACGCATTAGAACCCCTAGAGCTATTTTTTCTTTTACCTTGGTATTCTCCTCCTGTCTGTTCTCTACAATAAAGGACTTTTCTTCTGGAGAAAGCCATTTACTGTTTTCAGGATTATTCCTAAAAAATACATACCAAAGTACAGCCCACAGCACCCCTATGACACCTAAAATCAAAAATGTCGCACGCCAACCAAAATCATGGATCAACCATGCTACAATCGGCAGTGCAAAGGCAGCTCCAAGTCGTGAACCAGAGAAATTTATTCCGGTAACGAGACCTCTTTCTTGTAAAGGGATCCAACTGTAGATGGCCCTTGTCATTCCGGGAAAAGCCCCAGCTTCCCCAACACCAAAAAAGAAACGAATTACCAAGAGAGAAATAAAGTTCCAAGCGGCTCCCGTTAAAGCAGTAAAAAAAGACCAAACCGTGACTATACTGGCCAAAATCTTCCGAGGACCCAAACGATCTGCCAGCATGCCAGATGGTGTTTGAAAAAATGCGTAACCCAGGGAAAATGTAGCTAAAATCCATCCCATTTGTTTATCACTCAAACGGAGTGCCTCTGAAATAGGATCTTTCGCAACAGAAATACAAATACGATCTATATACAATAACAAGGCTAGCAAGAAGGTGCCGGCTACCATGATATAGCGTTTTGGAACGTTTCTATTTTTTTTCATTGCAATTGGTGTATTGAGGAATAAAGCGCTGCCTTGTCTCCAACATTCCCAGGAAATACAATATAAGGCATGTTGGGAAATTTGCTTTCGCTACCCAATTGCCATATAGGTACTCCCTTCATTATCTGCCCGAGGACCATAGCTCGTTCGACATCTAATCCCCGTGTGGCTACATCACTGGAAGTAATACCTCCCTTTGCCAACAGATATTTAGGTTGTTGTGTGAGTTGTTTTACGATCTCTACAAGTCCATTAGAAACCTTATTTACAATTTCCAGACTTTCGGATTTCGTTGCCCCCTTTAAAACCTTCCTACTGGTATAGAGCACAACATCTTTACCGGATGCAATAATAGTATCAATTGTCTTAACCAGATTTTCGATTTCTTCTTGAAAGGTTTTCTTATGAAGCGCTTTAGAAACATCCAACTCTAAAAATAAAGCGAGATGTTTGTCTTTTAGGTATTGGAGTTGTTCCGTCGTTTTTGGAACGTACGAACCTATAATGGTTAATCCACCATTAGGCGTCTCGCCTCTCAAAATCTCCTCCCTTGTTAAAAGTGGGGCTAAGGGAACTCCTGAAATAGCATTTACAAAAGAAGCAGCTGTTCTGAAAACTGGGGTTTTCTTCTGCCGAAGACTCGCTAATGCTATGGCCTGTAAATCATGATAGGAAGTAGCGTTGGCTATTATATGAGAAAACTGCGGTTGTTCTAGAATAGCGGATATGGCTTCAACTGGTTCCTTTCGCAAAGTAGCAACAGAAATGCTGGATATGGAAGCCAGATGTACTACTCCTGAGGATTTTTCTTCTATCCACTTCCTTAGATCAGAATTCGAATACCTAAAAGTGTTGTCTTTTGCAAAAGCAGTCTCCGCAGCCGGAATAAAGGAATCACCTTCTTGCACATAATGAATATCCTTGAAAGTATAGCGCCCTCCTTCTAAAAATGCAGGAATTAATACATGCTTGTCTTCGGTACAGTCCAAACCTTGTGCCAGAGCATTTACTTCTCCTGGGTAGTGTCCACGCAAGGTAGAGTCGCCCCGGCTGATTACAATAAGTCTTTTATGGTGTTTCTCACTTAGTTTTTTTAAGCGTTCCCCAAGGAGTAAGCCTAAGCTATCTGCCTCCTCTTCCTGAAGACTTCTCGAATTGGTAAGGATAAAAAACAAGGGGCTTTTAAGCAATTCAGCTTCAATGACCTCTTCCGTCCATTGGGTAATAACAGGAACATTATTCACAGTTTGCGTACCCGTTGGATCATCATCCAAGACCACTATACAAGTATTCCTTTTTGCAAGCTCTGCCCTAATTTCTTCCTGGTAGCCTGCTAGATGCTTGCCAGTTTCAATGGATGCTAAAAGGGCTTCATTTACCATATTTTATTCTTCCAGTGCAATTATTCGTGCAGGGGCACCATCGCCGTTCCCTACTTTTAATGGCATCGCAATAAGCGTTACTTTGGTCCGGGATAGTGCTTCCAGATTGGTGAGGCCCTCTACAATTATGACATCTCCCTCCATTAGAATAGTATGGATTTCTGTTACCTCTTCTATATTATTAACATCAGCCACAGATGGAGGTTCTACACCTAGAATATTTACACCTTTCTCACTCATCCATTGAGCCAATTCCTTACTTATTCGCGGTAATTGGTTGCGATACGCTTCTGATCCTATTTTCTTACTCCATCCTGTGTGCAGCAAGATGCTTTCTCCCTTTTGAAATTTTTCCACCAGTGTACCGAGATGTTTAATCTTAATTTCTTGACATGGCTTGATGTCTTTAATATCGACCACCCATGCTTCTGATATAAAACGGTATACAGGAGTTATATCAATAGTCTGTTTATTTACCTCAAAATGTAAAGGGGCATCCATATGCGTACCACTGTGAGAGTACAAATGCAGGGTGCTGGCATTCCAACCATCCCTTGAAATAGTTTTAGCTACTTCAATGGAAACCCCAGGCATTTCCTCTGTAATGGTTTGCGTAAGGTCTATAATTTTACCCCTGTTCATATTTACGATTTAATAAAGGAAATTACGCTATCGGCAACCTCCGAGGTTTTGGCACTACCCTTAAGATCTTTGGTCAAATTTCCCTTGGCTGTTGTATGTTCAATACCCTTTAAAATGTCGTTTGCAGCATCTATTTCTCCCAGATGTTCTAACATAAGAGCTGCTGACCAAATCTGTCCGATAGGGTTAGCGATGTTCTGCCCTGCAATATCCGGAGCTGATCCGTGAATAGGTTCAAACATGGATGGAAATTTTCCTTCAGGATTGATATTGCCACTACCTCCAAGACCAAGACTCCCCATTATGGCACCGCCTAAATCCGATAATATGTCACCAATCATGTTCGTAGTAACAATAACATCAAAAACTTCCGGTTTTAAAACAAAACTAGCGGAAGCATTATCTACATACATCTTGTCGTAGGTAACATCCGGATATTGTTCTGCAACTTCGGCAATTACTCGATCCCAAAAGCCCAAAGTATGAATTAGGGTGTTGGATTTGGTAACGTTCGTCACTTTTTTATTTCTCTTTTGTGCCAACTTAAAGGCGTAGTGCGCAATGCGCTCAACACCCAGCCGGGTCACCATACTGGTTTCTACAGCCACACCATTGGCTGTGTCAGGATATAGAACCTTTCCATTCTGCACAAATTCTCCTTCGTTGTTTTCCCTCAGGATGACAAAATCGATATCCTTTTCTGTTTTGTCACGCAACGGACTTTGGATTCCCGAAAACAGTTTTACCGGACGATAGTTTACATATTGCTGTAACTCTGTACGTACTTTAAAAGTGTAATCCTTTGCAGGCAATGTATCATCAACTTCAGGTAGACCCACAGCACCAAAGTAGATAGCATGGAATTTTTTCAGTGTATCCAAGCCATCCTTAGGCATAAATTCTCCATGCTTCAAATAGTACCCGGCACCCCATGAAAAGTTTTCCAACTCAAGATCAAAGCCGTGTTTTTCCGCTACAGCTTCCAATACAGCAACTCCTGCAGGAACAATTTCTACCCCTATTCCGTCACCATTCACAACGGCTATTTTATACGTTTTTCCCATTCTAGTATTATTCTCTATTTAATTTGTGTAAATTTTGCGCAAATGACAAAAGATTATTTTTTGCCCAAAAATATTGCTATCTTTCAAAGATAATTAAATTCATATTGATTCGTGATGCAGATTTTGTGCAAATTTTGCGCAATCTTAATTTCACTCGATTTCCTATGGAAAACTAACATGGCAAATAAGCAGGCTACATTAAAAGAGATGGCGGCGGAATTAAAAATTTCGATATCTACCGTATCGCGTGCGCTTAAAAGTCATCCTAGAATAAGTAAGGCTACACAGGAAAAAGTAAAAGAACTGGCTCTTCAAAAAGGCTATGTTTCTACAAACGATCTGTCCCGAAAGGAAAAGCAAAACTCCAATCTTATTGGAGTAATTGTTCCTAAAATCTCTTATCATTTATATGCAATGGCTGTCAGTGGTATCGAAAGCATAGCAGAAGCAAATGGAATGCATATTATCGTTTGCCAGTCGAACGAGTCCTTCGAACGAGAGAAGAGTTTAGTTAGGAAGTTAATCCATGCTGGTGTTAACGGAGTTATTGCCTCTTTGGCTAGCGAAACCAAAGACTTCGCACACTTTAAGGAATTGAAAAATCTGGGCATCCCTTTGGTCTTTTTTAATCGGGAATGTAAAGACATCGCTACGGACAAGGTTACCATAGACAACAATAGGGCAGCCTATGAAGCCACCCAACATTTGATTGATATCGGATGTAAAAATCTGGCCTATTTAGGAGGCCCGGAAGTATTACAAATCAATAGAGAAAGGGCAAGAGGGTTTTTAAATGCCCTATCAGAACATAAAATGCCTATGACCAATAATCATTTGGTTTACTGTAGATTTGATAGAGAAAGCACCCTATCCGCAGCCCGTAAATTATTGTATTCACCCAATTACCCAGACGGCATACTAACCTTTAGTGACCAGATTGCTATTAGTGTTATGTTAGCCGCAAAAGAACGTGGTATTGCAATACCCGAAAAACTCTCCCTTATTGGCTTCAACAATGAACCTGTTGATGCGCTTTTGGAACCATCATTAACCAGCATTGATCAACCCGGATACCAGATGGGCGAGGAATCGGCCCGGCTAATTTTAAAACAATTATCCGATGAACATAGTGCGTACGAAAAGAAAATTCTGAACTCCTTCCTTGTCGTGCGTAATTCAACCAATAAAAACAAGGGAGTGTAGCACATTCATTAGATAATAAAAAGTAAAGTACTTTATGAGAATATACGTTTTAAATCCAACCAAAACCTTGCGAGCTGTAGGCAGCATATTTAGAATTGCCTTGAAGAACAAACTGAAAATAACCTATTTACTCGGGGCACTTACTGCAGGAGGCATTGCGCAGAGTCAGACAACCGAAGAAAAAACAGCGGTCGAAGAAAAGGGAGAATTACGAGTAGAAGCGGAAGACTTTTACAAACAGACCCATACCGACATACGCCAATGGTATGTAGTGTCTTCAGAATTTACTTCCGATTTAAAAGGTGCTGGCACATCCCATGTGGAGAACTCCAGCAAGGAAAAATATATAAAAATCTTACCCGACACCAGGGTTACCCATGACGATGAATTGATAAGCGGTACAAATTTTAGCAACGAACCAGGCAAAGTTGCC
>CAZWPZ010000197.1:0-8968 GCA_964636005.1 uncultured Eudoraea sp. | reverse complement strand
TGGGCGGTCACTTCTTCAAGAAAGTCGCCTTGTTCGTATAGTTTCAGAAAAAATTCGGCTGCTGTATTATGATGTACTTCAGCAGAAGTTCGGGAATAGTTGTCAAAACTCACCCCAAATTGCTCAAAAGATTCCTTAATTATACCGTGATATTTATCAATTATTTCTTGAGGGCTAACCCCTTCTTTTTTCGCTTTCATCGGTATGGCAACCCCGTGTTCGTCGCTCCCGCAGACAAAAAGAACTTCTTGCCCGGTAAGACGAAGATAGCGTGCATAAATATCGGCAGGAACATAAACCCCTGCCAGATGTCCGATATGAATAGGACCGTTGGTGTAGGGTAATGCAGCAGTAATTGTATATCGGGCTGGTTTGTTGGTCTCAGGCATTGGAATCAATTAAGCCACAAAAATAACTATTATTTTGAGCAAAGTACGAACCAATGAACAAAAAGAAAACCTCCAATATTGTTGTTTTGGGGCACACAATAAGTTTGGAGGTTTCTAAGGTTAAGTAGGATTATGTTTATGTCACTAAAATGGATTTAGACATTTTTTTATCGGAAACAAGGATTCTATAAATGTACTTACCAGTCGATAAATGATTTGGCAATCGTTCCCGTATGTTTATTTCGGCAGAGCCTTCACCCATTATTTCGTTATATACAGTTCCGACGTTTTGTCCTAGTATATTATACAACTGAATATCTACATGGGCTGTAAAAGGCATTTCCAGATAGATGTGAGGTGTGCTACTTGTTGGATAAAATGGTCTATGTTCAATAGCATCCAAAAGTTCTTGTGTTGGATCCTCCGCCACCAATTCGTCATCTGGCATGGTTGGAGGTGTTGGCGGATCATCACTATATGCGACATCTGGAAACTCAACGCCACTACAGTTAAATCCAAGATTTACAGGAGAATAGGCATGTCCTAGTAAATGTTGTTCTACTAGTGGAATGGGGACACAGAGCCATTCTGCCAGAACCGTTGCATATAAATCACGGAAATCCATGGTATATTCCAGATTACCTCTTCCGTTCGGATTTTCCAAGGAAGGGTGCTCACCTACAAAGGCACTGCCATCTAGACCAGAACCAAAAAATAGGGTAGGGGCTGCTTTTCCATGATCGGTACCATTAGAACCGTTTTCAAAAATTCGTCGTCCAAATTCTGAAAAGGTCATACTCAATACCTTATCGTCTTGTTGTGTAAAAGCGATGTCTTCATAAAAATTATTAATGGCGATAGACAGATTCGACATTAATCTTTCGTGAGCCAGAGGTTGATTACCATGGGTGTCAAAACCTCCCATGGAAATCATATATACTTTGGTACCTAAGTTCCCTTTGATTAGTCTTGCAAGTAAGGCCAATTGCCTGGCAAAACCATTCTCTTGATATTCTACCTGGTTTTGACCTCTTTCATAGGCTTCGTGTATTAAACCAGAGTATTCATAGGTAGTATTGGCTACCCCTCTTAAGAACTTCAATTGATCTCCATACATACATTCGTTAAAAAGACTATCGTCCAGACTGTATTGTACACCAGATTCGGCAATTTCTTCTAATTGATTGATATTAGAAGTGACAAAGGCATAGTTTGTTTCTTCTCCCTGAAAGACTAAACTGCCAAAATTACCAATTTGAATTGCTGCAGGAGCAGCTGGCGGATTGACGAGATAGTCCGGGTAAATATTTTCAAAATATCTTCCCATCCAGCCCGTATTTAAACCGTCAAAACCAGTGGTGGTCAAATCCGTATTGGCATAAATATCTGAACCTGTAAAATGGGAAAGACTCTGATTCTCATATCCAACACCGTGGACTGCTTTAAACTGACCATTGCCCCACATAGATTCTAAAGAATTCATATAGGTAGGTATACCAAATTCATCTGTAAGTTTTAATATCTTACTTTCAGGAATATAGATGTTGGGCCTCGCATTGGCGTAGGTGTCGTATTGCTCAATAGGGATTACAGTACTTAGCCCGTCGTTACCTCCGGAAAGGCGAATAAGAATAAGGATGGCGTCTGTTGGAGCATTGGCAATCGCCGCGGTCAATGGGGATGGAGCCGATGCACTTAGCATATTACTGCCAAGCATCATGGAACCTGACCCGGCGATACCTAAGGCTTGTAGAAATGATCTACGACTCCAGAACTTATGTTCCTGATCGTGTTCTTCTTTTTTATTTATATTTAATGGGATATGATTATTGCACATAGTAGTAGGTTTTATTTAAGTTGAAACTCTGGCTGTCTGGAAAGATGCATAAGAAGTAAAAAGACCTGTGAAGGAACTTCTGGACTCACGGATAGCATCCATAGTCCCAAGCCACCTGCGACATAGTCGGATCCGTAGTAGTTATCTGGCACATCTTCTATTTTAAAAACAGACATAGCATTTTCAAAATCCTGAGAAGTCAACAAACCTTTGGGGGTAAATTTGTTTATTATAGCTGCTACGACAGTCTCGGGATTACTAGTATTGCTGTCCGCAGCACCTACTGCGTCCATCGCCAGGGTTCTAAACTGCTGAGGATTGCTTTGGTAAAACATTTCAAAGAAGACTTCTGAGGAAAGCCATCTTCCAATCATAAAATTCGTGTTTATCCAAGAACGGTCTCGCTGCCAACCTGCAACATCAAAAGGATCAAAAAGTTCCTGCCCTAATAATCTACTCGTATCTACAACATTTAGTAAAGTACTGTTGTCATAAGCAAAGCCAGTTTCATTAAGTAAATTTAAATAGATGTCAAATGGACTCTTTATGATGACACCAATAGCTTCCTCATCAAAAAAATGCTCACTAGAAAACAGCTCTGTTAGCACAGGAGCTAACTCAAAATTGTTTGCGATAAAGGTATTAGCCATTCCATTTATTATGGTTTCGGCATTTCCTGCGGCATCTTTAGAGTCGGGGTGAACAAAAAATTCATAGAGCTTTCTGCAGATAAAATTTGCTATTTGTGTTGGCCGTTCCTGAAAGAGTATGTCAATTACATTATCGTAATTCCAATTTCCGGTTTGACCAAGAATAGTCTTCTGACCAGCATCAAAACGAGCGGGATTAAAGCCTACCGGTTCGCAGCCAATTTCACCTCTTTCCACATACCCTGTTAAGGCTCTAGCCGTTTCAATGATATCTTCTTCGGTATACCCATTACCTTCACCAAGGGTAAATAATTCATACAATTCTCTCGCATAATTCTCATTAGGGTTATTACCGTTATTGTAAACACCGTCTAAATAGTAGAGCATAGCGCTGGTTAACCCTATCTCACTTACAAAGGTTTTAAAATTTCCAATGGCATTACGCTGTAAACAATTGGTGTAGTAATAAAGAAATGAGTTACAGTCATAGACATCTAATTCGGTAACGAAATGGTTACTCCAAAAGAAACTAAGTCGTTCTCGAAGGTTGTTGTTTAATAAACCCTGCGTATAGGTAATGCGCCACTCTTCACTCTGAGCTCGTCTTACCTGTCTTGCCAGATCATCATCGGCCGGGTAGTTGCTGTTGTTCCAATCTGCCCAAGCCGGAGCTGGGGATGGTGGCATGTTTAAAGCTTCATTTATTAAGCTGGATACAAGTGTTGAAGCGTTCTGCCCAACAGCCTGATCAATGGTTTGTACTGAGGCACTAAAACCCAGTCTTCTGTACAAATGCGCCGCCCTAAATTTATCTAAGGGTGTTGTGTATGGCGCTAATGTAGAGGTATTACAATTAACGAAATATTCCATAGTTTTTTTAGGCTTTAAGAACGTTCATGTGTTTAGGGGCAAATTCTTAACGCTTAAACTTTGTCTATATTATTGCATTTAAGGTATTTTCGATATTCTGCACGAAATGTACAATCTAATGTTTTATTTATCTGTTGAAATACGCATATTTTCGATAAAATGCTGGTTTTTTTAAGATTTGAAATCAATTATGGCACATCACAATCATTTTGGCAGGCAAGGAGAGGATTTGGCCGAAGAATTTTTGCGCTCTCATAGATATGAGATTTTAAAACGAAATTACAGATATCGCAAAGCAGAAGTTGATATTATTGCACGCAAGGGTAATACACTAATCGTTGTAGAAGTCAAGGCTCGAACTGCAGGGCATTTAAAGGAAATTGCTGAGACGGTAACGGCCAATAAAATTGCATTATTGGTGATGGCGACCGACCATTATATTAACGAAATGGACCTGAACATTGAAGTGCGTTTCGATATTATTACCATAGAAAAAAAGGAAGACCAGTATATTTTGGAACATATTAAGGATGCATTCTATTATTTTTAAACATTTGTTTTATATATAACAATATGTTATATTTGAACAGTTATAAAAATAACATTCATGAAAACAATATCTTCTGTTGTCGAAAATTATATAAAAAAGAAACCTTTTCTACAAAGTGCATTGGCACAAGGAATCATCAACTTAACTTCTTTGTCGAGGATAATCAAACCAGAAATAGAAGGAGAATTGGGTAAGGATATTCGCAATGGAGCTATTGTTATGGCTTTAAAACGGCTATCGGATGATTTAGAATTTAGGGCGACGCATCGAATCGTAAAAGTCTTAAAAAATATTGGTGAAATCACCGTTCGTTCATCACTAACCGATTTTACTTTCTTAGTATCGGACAGCATTTTGGAGAATCAAACCGAACTATTAAACGAAGTAAACAAGAATAAAGATGTATTTTATACTTCCTCCAGAGGTGTTAATGAAATAAACATAGTGGTTAGCAATAGTTTAGATCCTGTAATTGAAAAACTCTTCGACAATGAAAGATGTACTCAGAAGGCTGAAAACCTTTCTTCCATTACGGTGAAACTTCCAGCAGAAAACGTTTCCGTCCCAGGGATATATTATTTTATTTTTCAGCGATTAGCGTGGGAGGGTATTGTTTTGTACGAAGTTATTTCAACCACTAATGAATTCACCATCTTAGTAAATGAGGATCAGGTAGATATCGCTTTTAAGACAATAAAGGATTTAAAATCTCTATAAACAAGTTTCGAAAATGAGAAGAAACTTCAGGTCATATTAAATCTCCCATCCTTTTCTATAAGACCTTCCAACGAACTGGTTCGCTTCTTCCAGATTGGTAATCCTCATATTTTCTCCGTCCCAAAGGAGCTTTTTTCGTGCGTAAAACTCCATCTTGTTCTCGTCGTTCTCCTTTCTTAGCATATAATTACGAATAGCAAGATTGCCCATTAATACGGTCTCTGTCATGGGACCGGCATAGTCAAAAGATGAAGTCAAACCTTTATGTTCAGGACTATTAAAACCTGCTTTACAGGCATCTACCCATTTCCGCTGATGACCGTATTCTGGCTCGTCATTTTCTTCTATTTCAGGTCCAAAATCCGTACTTCCGTCATTGAGATAAAGTTTAGGGGTCAAGGGAGAACTATCATTAATATTAGTCGATATGATTCCATTTTCCCCAATAATAAGAACACCGTTATTACTGCCAGGCCCTCCAATATCGCTATCTGCTGGAATAATATCCGGATGGGATGGCCTGATACCACCATCGCTCCATGTCATTTTAATAGGGGACTTGCTTTTTTCGGTAGCATTGAAACTAAGAGTGATAAAAGAGGAAGCGGGGCAGCCTTCTGGATGATAATCTGCCGTCCACATCTGACTAAAGACCGTGCCTACACTACATTCCGCATCTGTGGGGTATTTTAAATCAAGAGTTCTAAAAGGAATATCAATTAAATGACAACCGACATCTCCTAATGCACCAGTTCCATAGTCCCACCAACCTCTCCAATTAAATGGATGCATATTGGGTATATAGGGCGTGTAGTCTGCCGGACCTAACCACAGATCCCAGTCTAAATCTTTGGGTTTTAAGCTTTCATCTGGTTGGGGCATTGCATAGCCTTGTGGCCATACAGGCCTGTTTGTCCAGACTTCCACCTTGGAAATGGACCCCAATACCTCAGAGTCTACCCACTTCTGAACCAAATTGAGTAAAGGATTGGATCCTCCCTGATTTCCCATTTGTGTAACAACCTTTTTTTCACGCGCCAATTCCGTAAGCTTCCTAGCCTCCCGGATGTTATGTGTTAAAGGTTTTTGAACATATACGTGTATACCTCTGTTCATTGCAAAGGCTGCAGCAGGGCCATGAACATGGTCCGGAGTCGAAATGGTTACTGCATCGATATCTTTTTCTTTGTCGAGCATTACCCGGTAATCTGCATATAATTTAGCTTTTGGAAAATTTTTTACAGAATCTTTTGCACTCCCTGAAAAATCTACATCACATAGGGCAACTACCCGCTCTCTTCCATTTACTGAAGCATTTAGAATATCACTTTTTCCTTTACCACCGGCACCAATTGCAGCAATATTCAATCGGTCGCTGGGTGGTGTAAAGCCTGCTCCTCCAAGAACATGTCTGGGAACGATAAAAATAGAAGAGGCAATGGCCCCCTTTTTAAGAAAAGATCTGCGACTCGTATTACTGGGCTTAGTGTTGTTTTTCATCCTGCTCTATGCGTATGTTAAAAATTATCTACAGGCTTCGGCACAAGAGAAGTATGTAGATTTTAGTTCCTCTTGTTAAAGATAGGGAATAAAGTGAAGTTTTCACAGCCAGTATTTTTGCAAAAACACTGCGAAAAAGTACCTGATTTTAGTAGTTAGATGAGCTCATGGTATTCGAGTTTTCTATAGAATCAAAAAAACCATTAAACTTCTTTAGAGCATCTTGTACGGTAGGAACATTTTCCATTAGCAATAATAATCTCAAACCATTCCTGGTCTGTTTTTCTTTAACTCTTGCCCGATTTGGAAATTGCTGAATAAATCGCAATACAGAATTAAATCGAACACTTTGATAAAACGCGGAATCCTGATCGGCAATAAAGTACCCAACTATCTTTCCCTTTTTTAGTACTACTTTCTCTAATCCTATTTCTTTCGCCAACCATTTAATTCTAATAGAGTCTAACAGATCCCTGGCTTCTTCAGGCAGGGGACCAAACCTATCAATTAACTGCTTTTCAAATTTTTGCAGTTCCGTTTCTTCTTCTAAGGAGTTCAATTCTGAATACAAAAGAAGACGTTCGGAAATGGTATTTATGTAATTATCGGGAAAGAGTAATTCAAAGTCTGTATCGATTTGCACTTCTTTTACAAATTGTTTGGACCTTTCTTCGGGCACATCATAGAGGTCCTTAAACTCATTTTCTTTTAATTCTTCTATTGCTTCAGCAAGGATTTTCTGGTAGGTTTCAAATCCAATTTCATTTATAAATCCACTTTGTTCACCACCGAGAAGGTCTCCGGCGCCTCTTATTTCGAGGTCCTTCATGGCAATATTAAAACCACTTCCCAAAGCTGTAAATTGTTCTAGCGCCTGGATTCTTTTCCTTGCATCAGCCGTCATCACTTCATATGGAGGAGTCACAAAATAGCAAAATGCTTTTTTGTTGCTTCGTCCAACCCTGCCTCGCATTTGGTGAAGATCGCTTAAACCAAAATTGTTTGCATTGTTTATGAAAATGGTATTTGCATTCGGAACATCCAATCCGCTTTCAACAATCGTTGTGGATACCAGAACGTCAAATTCATTATTCATAAATGACAACATCAGAGCTTCTAGTTTTTTGCCTTCCATTTGACCATGGCCTACACCAATTTTTGCATCCGGGTTTAATCTTTGAATCATACCCGCTACTTCTTTGATGTTTTCTATTCTGTTATGAATAAAAAATACCTGCCCACCTCTTTGTATTTCATAGGAAACAGCATCTCTGATGATTTCCTCATTAAATCGAATGACCCGGCTTTCAATAGGATATCGGTTTGGTGGTGCCGTATTAATAACAGATAAATCCCTCGCAGCCATAAGGCTAAATTGCAATGTTCGCGGTATTGGAGTCGCCGTAAGGGTAAGCACATCAACGTTCTCTTGAATGGATTTTAGTTTCTCTTTTACAGAAACGCCAAATTTCTGTTCCTCATCCACGATCAAAAGACCCAAGTCTTTAAACTTGATGGTTTTATTGGCCAATTGATGCGTTCCGATTAAGATATCAATTTTTCCCTTTGCCAGATCTTCTACGATTAATCGTTTTTCTTTTGCCGTCCTAAACCGGTTGAGATAGTCCACTCTAACTGGCATTTCTTCCAATCGAGAGGAGAAAGTTCTGTAATGTTGAAAAGCAAGAATGGTGGTAGGTACTAAAACGGCAACCTGCTTACCATTATCGACGGCTTTAAAAGCAGCTCTAATGGCCACCTCTGTTTTTCCGAATCCGACATCACCACAGATTAGCCGGTCCATAGGTCTTTCACTTTCCATATCGCGCTTTACATCGGCAGTCGCTGTAACTTGATCCGGGGTGTCTTCATAGAGGAAAGAAGCTTCTAATTCTAGTTGGAGGTAGCTATCCTTTTCATAGGAAAAACCTTTCTCTAATCTTCTTTTAGCATATAGTTTGATTAGATCAAAGGCAATCTTCTTTACTCTGGACTTTGTTTTTTGTTTGAGTTTTTTCCAGGCAGCAGATCCAAGTTTGTAAATCTTAGGAGTTACGCCATCTTTGCCGTTGTATTTAGAAATCTTATGAAGCGAATGAATGCTTACATATAAGATATCTCGTTCACCATAAATTAGTTTTATGGCTTCTTGTTTCTTCCCTTCTACATCAATTTTTTGAAGTCCGCCAAACCTACCGATTCCATGATCTATGTGTGTCACATAATCTCCAATTTCGAGTTTGTTAAGATCTTTAAGGGTAATCGCCTGTTTCTTACTATAGCCCGTTCTTAAATTAAATTTATGGTACCGCTCGAATATCTGATGATCTGTATAACAGACAATTTTCATGTCCTGTTCAATAAAACCTTGATAAAGTGGAAGCACCTCTGTTTTATAGTGTACCGTCTCTTCTACTTCTTCAAAAATATCGTGTAGTCTTTGCGCCTGTTGCTG
>CAZWPZ010000196.1:0-4942 GCA_964636005.1 uncultured Eudoraea sp. | reverse complement strand
TCCAAAAAACCAAAAGTCCCTGGCGTTACGCACTCATTGTCAAACAAGCGGATGGAGTTTAACCGAACAAGATCCGTTTAATAATGTTGCAAGAACTGCCGTCGAAGCTGCTGCAGCTGCATTTGGTGGTACGCAAAGTTTGCATACTAATGCCTTAGATGAGGCCATAGCCCTACCAACCGATTTCTCTGCAAGAATTGCCAGAAACACCCAGATTTATTTGCAGGAAGAAACGAAAATAACAAAGACAGTAGACCCATGGGGAGGTAGTTATTATGTGGAAAGCCTTACGCACCAAATTGCGAGCAAAGCCTGGGAATTACTCCAAGAAGTTGAAGAACTAGGCGGGATGACCAAGGCGATTGAAGCAGGTATTCCTAAAATGAGGATAGAACAGGCCGCAGCTAAGAAACAAGCGCGAATAGATAGTGGTTTAGACACTATTGTCGGTGTAAACAAGTACGCTTTAGAACATGAGGATGATCTTCAAATATTAGAGGTAGATAATGCTAAAGTTCGCAAAGAACAAGTGAAACGTTTACATCAGGTAAAAGAAACCAGAAATGCCAAAAATGTAGAGGAAGTGTTGGCAAGACTTACCATAGCTGCAGAAAAAAGTAAAACAGCACCCTCCAGCGATAGGGATAATTTATTAGCTTTAGCAGTAGAAGCGGCAAAGGAAAGGGTAACCTTAGGAGAAATTAGTGAGGCCTTAGAAAAAGCTTTTGGTAGGTATAAGGCTAAAATTCAAACTTTTACCGGAGTGTATGCTAAAGAAATAAAAGAGGACGAAAGTTTTAAAAAAGCCAGAGCGCTGGCAGACTCCTTCGCTAAAACGGAAGGTAGGAGACCGCGAATCATGATTGCCAAAATGGGGCAGGATGGCCATGATAGAGGCGCAAAGGTTGTAGCCACTGGATATGCAGACTTGGGGTTTGACGTGGATATAGGCCCCTTATTCCAAACTCCGGAGGAAGCTGCAAAACAAGCGGTAGAGAATGATGTACATATCTTAGGTGTGTCTTCACTAGCTGCAGGTCATAAAACCTTAGTCCCTAAAGTGCTCGAGGAACTTAAAAAATATGATCGAGAAGATATTATGGTCATTGTAGGGGGAGTGATTCCCAAACAAGATTATCCCTTCCTCTTTGATGCAGGTGCTGTAGCTATATTTGGGCCTGGTACTAAATTAAGTGAAGCTGCGATTCAAATCTTAGAAATTCTTATCGACTAGCGCCATTCTCAAATTACCTGTTGACAACTCCTGCGGGCTGGTTTTAGTATATAGAAAGCCCTTTAAGTTATTCACTTGATGTTAACAAAATACATTTTTTAGGACCGTAAATAATCGTATTTTTAACGCCTAATAATAATGAATATGGGCAAAGTAATTGCTATAGCCAATCAAAAGGGAGGTGTGGGTAAAACCACCACAACGGTAAACCTTGCTGCATCCCTTGGAGTGCTGGAAAAAAAGGTCTTATTAATCGATGGAGACCCTCAGGCAAATGCTACCTCTGGTCTAGGGGTTAATGTGGATGAAGTTGAAATAGGGACCTATCAATTATTGGAACATACCACCAATGCAGCTGAAACAATACTTAAAACAGCTTCGCCAAATGTAGATTTAATTCCAGCGCATATAGATTTGGTGGCAATAGAAATTGAATTAGTAGATAAGGACAATAGAGAGTCCATGCTAAAAGCAGCGATAAAAGATATTCGTGATGCATACGATTTCGTGCTTATCGATTGTGCTCCTTCTCTCGGACTCCTTACTTTGAATGCCCTAACTGCTGCAGATTCTGTTATAATTCCGATTCAATGTGAGTATTTTGCTCTGGAAGGTTTAGGGAAGCTTCTCAATACCATAAAGAGTGTTCAGCGAATTCACAATCCTGATCTTGATATTGAAGGAATGCTGCTAACCATGTACGATTCCAGATTACGTCTTAGCAACCAAGTAGTAGAGGAGGTAAAGAAACACTTCTCTGATATGGTCTTTGAAACCATCATTCAACGAAACGTACGCCTAGGAGAAGCACCTAGCTATGGAGAGAGCATTATCAAATATGACGCCAGCAGCAAGGGAGCGACCAATTACTTAAATATGGCCAGCGAACTACTTAAGAAAAACAAGGAAAAGGTATAATATGGCGAAGGCAACTAAAAAGCAGGCATTAGGAAGGGGTTTATCTGCCTTGTTAAAAGATCCAAATAACGATATTAATACGATTACGGATAGAAATGCCGAAAAGGTTGTCGGGACCATAGTAGAACTCGACCTGGACAGCATAGAGGTAAACCCTTTTCAGCCCCGTACCCACTTTAATGATGACACTCTTAAAGAACTTGCCTCATCTATACAAGAATTGGGTGTCATACAACCTATTACCGTTAGAAAGATAGACTTCAATCAATTTCAATTGGTTTCAGGAGAACGGAGATACAGGGCTTCAAAACTAATAGGTTTAAAAACTATACCCTCCTATATACGAATCGCCAACGATCAGGAATCGTTGGAGATGGCCTTAGTAGAAAATATTCAAAGACAAGACCTGGACCCTATTGAGATTGCCTTGTCTTATCAGCGACTTTTAGAAGAAATTGGCCTAACCCAAGAAAAGCTCAGCGATCGTGTTGGAAAAAAAAGATCTACCGTAGCAAATTATTTACGCCTTTTAAAATTAGACCCAATTATCCAAACGGGTATGAGAGACGGTTTTATTAGTATGGGTCATGGTCGGACTCTGGTAAATATAGAACGCAGAGAAGACCAAATTAACTTGTATGAAGAAATCGTAAAAAAAGGACTCTCTGTACGGGACACAGAACTTTTGGTAAATTCCTTTAAAAATAGGGCTGCTACTAATCACCTCACCAAAAAGAAGGAGCAACTACCCTCTTTTATGCTGCATGGGAAAAAGGAGTTAAAACAATACTTAAATACAAATATTTCCATAAAAAATACTGGAAAGAATAAAGGAAATATAAGTATTCCTTTTTCTTCTGAAGATGAATTTAAACGTTTGAAAAAATTAATCACTGGTGAATAATTCTCTATTCCTATTTATATTTTTTCTTTTCTTTTTGGTAACTACGCTGGCACAGGACAAGAACGACGCTATTCCTGTAGACAGTATAATTGAAGTGACAGAAAGTGAGGAAATTCTTGTAAAAGGGAAAAAAGAGAAAAGGAAAAAACAGAAGGATAAAAAAGTTAACCCTTTGGCGCCGAGTAAGGCTGCTTTTTATTCTGCCGTATTGCCGGGTTTAGGTCAGATTTACAACAAACGATATTGGAAAGTTCCCATAGTATATGCAGCTATAGGTACCGGAGTTTATGCCTATATCTACAACGACAATCTATACGACAGATTCCGAACCGCCTTTAAACGACGTTTAGCTGGTTTTACGGATGATGAATTTTATGATTTAAATGGGTCCGGAATAGATCCTGGCAATCCCGATTTTTCGGACGAAGCGTTACAAGATGCACAAGAAAGATATCAAAGGGATAGAGATCTCGCGCTGTTTATAACCCTTGGGCTCTATGCGTTAAACATCATTGATGCGAACGTAGATGCACATCTTAAACAATTTAACGTGGACGACGATCTGAGTATGGAGGTACAGCCTTATTTAGAATACCATCCAATTTCTGCAGACCCTTCCTATGGGCTTGCATTTACCATTAAATTTTAATTATGAGAATAGCTTTATTTGGGTATGGAAAAATGGGTCAAAAGATTGAGAAAATTGCCCTGGAAAGAAATCATACTATCACGGCTAAAATAGATATCGATACCAAAAGTATAGACTACGACTGCATTGATATTGCCATAGACTTTAGTAATCCGGAAGCTGCATTTGAAAATATTAAGTCGTGCTTGGAACATGGAATCCCTGTTATTTCAGGCACAACGGGTTGGTTAGAAAAATACGACACCGCTGTGGCGCTTTGCAAGGAATACGACGGGTCCTTTATTTACGCCTCAAATTTTAGTCTGGGAGTCAATATTTTTTTTGAATTAAATCGATATCTATCCAAATTAATGGCTGGTCATAACGACTATGGAGTAAGCCTAGAGGAAACCCACCATATTCATAAACTGGATGCCCCTAGTGGAACTGCAATTTCCTTGGCAGAAGACCTGCTTCAAAATTTACCTTACGAGGCATGGAAACTCGGTAAACCCAATGAGAAAGAGGTTGGAATAACTTCCTTCCGAGAGGGTGATGATTTTGGAACGCACCTTATCCACTACACCAGCGATGTCGACGAAATAACAATAAAGCACAAAGCAAAAAATAGAGATGGATTTGCCTTAGGTGCGGTTATCGCAGCAGAATGGTTAAAGGATAAGAAAGGTGTTTATACAATGAAGGACGTGTTAAATATGGGTTAATCGCCGTAACATAATAAGATAGATAACGTCTAAACAAAGAAATAATATCATATGAACAGTACAAATTGGATTCTTTTTATACTCTTTATTCAACTAGTCCACTTTTTTGGAACCTGGAAACTTTACAAGAAGGCTGGAAGAAAACCATGGGAAGCGGCAATACCAGTATACAATGCTATTGTATTGATGCAAATAATTAAGAGACCAAAATGGTGGGTACTGCTATTATTTATACCAATTATTAACCTATTAATGTTCCCTGTTGTCTGGGTCGAGACCATTCGAAGCTATGGAAAAAATAGTCTTACCGACACCTGGCTAGTAATTCTGACCTTGGGCTTTTACATTTATTATATTAATTATGCCTTAGATGTTACCTATATACCAGATAGAAGTTTACACCCAAAAAGTGCAAGTGGTGAATGGGTCAGTTCTATTGTTTTTGCCGTGGTTGCAGCGACCTTGGTACATACCTACTTTATACAACCTTATGTTATTCCCACAGGATCTTTAGAACGAACTCTTCGGGTTGG
>CAZWPZ010000195.1:0-3912 GCA_964636005.1 uncultured Eudoraea sp. | reverse complement strand
GATTTCCTAAAATCTTATAAGGACTATACCGTACATGGTTTCGGCAGATGGGCAGTAATCCATAAAGATTCGGTTGAATTTCTTGGCTGGTGTGGACTGAAAATAAATGAAGAAGGCCATATTGATTTGGGTTTTCGTTTTTTTAGAAGAGAATGGAACAAGGGATATGCCACCGAAGCCGCCAAAGCCTGTTTAACTTATGGCTTTGAAACGATTCATATGGAAACAATTATCGGCAGAGCAGCAAAAAATAATACGGCTTCTCTTAGAGTGTTGGAGAAGATAGGAATGAAATTTTGGCAGGAAGGAACGTGCCATGGTATAACAAATGCCCAATACTTCTTTATAACTAAAGAATGGTTTAATAAATCTAAGAGCGTACCACTGAGGCCATAAAATCCCTAAAGCTAACTCCTTCCCAAATTTAAAATAGGTTAAAAAAAAAAAGAGATGACCATTTTAAAGTTAGAATTTGATGGATTTAAGCATTGAATTCCTTCTTATATTTATGTAGTGCCTCAGAGCAACCAATATATACTGTTAACGCTATAAAGGAATTATGATTCAAAAACTTGGGGAAGTCTTTACCTATATTTTTACCAAATACATGCCCAGCGCCTATGTGTTTGCTTTGATACTTACTATACTTATGATGCTTCTAGCTCTTTTTTGGGCAGATGCCACCCCTTTTGATATTATTACTGCATGGTATGACGGTTTTTGGACCTTGCTTTCTTTTGCAATGCAAATTATTCTGGTTATTGTTACAGCGTCATGTATCGCACAATCGAGCATCTTCAATAGACTTATTGAGTACCTGGTTACCTATATCAAAACACCTTTTCAGGCCTATTTGAGTGTTTTTCTTATGGGCTCATTAATTTGTCTTTTGAGTTTTGGAATGGCCATTGTCACCGCCATCTTTGCAAGAGAAATAGCAACGAGAATTAAGGGAATTAATTATCCGTTCTTAATCGCTTGTGTGTATGCTTCCTTAAGTACATGGGTTACCGGTGCATCTAGCTCCATAGCTCTTTTATTGAATACACCCAACAACTTCTTGATTAAAACAGGGGTACTAACCGACGTAATCGATACTTCTGAAACACTGGGGTCCCAACTAAATATACTAATGCTTATAGTACTGCTGATTTTAGTACCGGTACTCTTTTTGAGCTTAAGACCAAGACATTCACAAAACAAGGAATTACAGGATTTGCTTATTGAAAAGGACTTAAAAATTCCACTCACTATAAAGGAAGAGGCCGAAAAGTATAAACTCCCCTTTAAGGCTTTTAGTGATTACCTCAATAATACCCGATGGTTACAAACCATCGTAGCCCTTTTGGGAATATTTTATTTAACCACCTTCTTTTATGAGCAGGGATTTAGTCTTAATTTCAACATCATAATATTTTGCTTTTTAATAGCCGGACTTCTATTACACGGCACCCCTATGCGCTATACACTTGCCATGAAAAGAGCGAGCCAAAACATTTCTGGAATAGTATTTCAATTTCCTTTTTATGCTGGGATTATGGGCATAATGCTATATACCGATCTCGGCCATAAAATAGGAGAATTGCAAAGTGCATTCGCGACACTAGAGAATTATCCCCTATTGGCCTATATTTCTGGGGGCATTGTAAATTTTGCTATTCCTTCCGCAGGAGGAGAATTTGCAGTAATCGGCCCAAACATTATAAGAGTGGTACAAGAACTCGGTACTGGTTTATCGGCTAATGAAGTGGATGCCATGGTTGCGAAGGCATCTATGTCTATCGCCTATGGAGAAAGTCTGTCTAATATGTTGCAGCCCTTCTATTTATTACTCATATTTCCCGTAATGACCCTTGGTGTAAAACTACAAGCCAGAGATGTGATGGGGTATTTTGTAATTCCATTTATCCTTATTTTTATAGTACAATCTTGCATTTTATTATGGCTTCCAATCGGATGAAAAAAAAAGAAGAAATAGTACCTACCAAAAGCTATGGAAGGATTTTATGCATCCTAATCTTTTTACTATTCCCATCTCTGTCTACTGAGGCTTGTTCTGTCTTGTACTATATCGACGAGGTATCAGGAACCATTTATATAGTGAACAACGAAGACTACTGGTACGATACTAAAGCCTACATACAAATACACCCAAAAACAAATAAGAAGTATGCCAGATTATGGTATGGATGGGACGATTTCGCTCAGGGAGGTGTTAATGAAAAGGGGCTTTTTTTTGATGGGGCCGTGACCCCGGAACAACCTGAATCTTCCGTATATACCAAACCAAAAGGTAATTTAGGAGATGCTATTTTAGCCAATTGCAGCAATGTAGAGGAAGCTCTGATGTATCTGGAGGATAAGAAGATTGCACTTTCCAATGCGCACCTTATGTTTGGAGATAAAGATGGGAACGCTGTAGTTGTTGAATGGATAAATGGGCAACGCAAATTAGTATACCGGGAGAATAATTGGCTTTTAATGACAAACTTCCTATTGTCTGATCCAGAAAAAGGAAATTATCCTTGCCGTCGCTTTAATTCTATTGAGGAGAACCTAATAGAACTTAAAGAGAAGAACCGTAGTCTAAGTTTTAACGAAATTGGTAATACGGTAGGGCAAGCTGTTCAATTACCAGCAAAAGATAAAAATGGTAGACTTGGGGGTACCTTATATACCAGTTTTATTAACCTTTCGGATATGGAATTTATATTGGTACCCAAACTCGATAATAAGCAATTAATCAAATGGAGCCTAAGCGAAGAATTTTCGAAAAACAAATCTCAAAAAATAAAGCTCTTCTAAGACAGAATGAAAACTAATGTAGAATACCTCGTTACCACTACACAGATTAACATTTAAAGATTAATGTAACTATGTGTTATGATATAAAAGCAAGTCTTGAAGCACAACTAAAACGTGCGAGACATTACGGAAATGAAAAAGCCATTGAAGAAATTATTGAAAAGTTAGCACCCTATACTGATTTACCCTCTTTTCATGTATCTGGTTTTAGTCACCCAAGATTGTTTATTTATCCGGACAAAACGCCTTTTGAGCCACAACTAGCCTACTGGGGTCTAATTCCTCCCTGGATAAAAGACAGGGCACAGGTGAAAAAATATTGGAACAATACTCTAAATGCAAGAGGCGAGACCATCTTTGAGAAGCCTTCCTTCCGAGATGCGGCAAAAAAAAGACGATGCCTTTTATCTGTAGATGGTTTTTTTGAACACCATCACTACAGGGGCAAAACATACCCTTTCTATGTTTACAATATGGATAGATCTCCTATCAATCTGGCTGCCTTATGGAGCGAGTGGTTAGACAAAAGTACTGGAGAACTAGTGCATACCTTTACCATCGTGACTACCAAAGCCAATGCACTTATGAAAAAGATTCATAACAATCCAAAACTAAAGGAAGCAAGAATGCCAGTAATTCTGAACGAAGAATCCGCACAAAAGTGGTTAAAGCCAGTAGAATCTCAGGAAGATATTGCTGCTTTAAAAAATCTAATACTTCCCTATTCAGAGAATAAGCTAAGAGCGCATACTGTTCAGAAACTCAGAGGTAAGGAATATCCGGGAAATAAAAAGAGTATCACAGAAAAAGTCTCCTATGAAGAATTAGATTGGAACGTCTAAAGCAAGCTAAAACCCCTTTCCACAGCCTGATGATTTTTTTATTTTATCTTCACCTTCGTATTTAAATTTTATGGGGCTATTCTTTATAAAAATCAGTTTTATACTAAATAGATAAATTGTTTCAGAATGATTGTACTTAAAGGGTCCCCAGAATCGTTAAGACTAATCGCAATGAATAGAATAGCCCAACTTACAGACAACACATCTGCTTTAGCCTATTGCGATTTTTGGAACTATTTTATTAGACAATAATGCAAAGACTTCT
>CAZWPZ010000194.1:0-23353 GCA_964636005.1 uncultured Eudoraea sp. | reverse complement strand
ATCTGCGTCCAATTGTACATGCACATCAAAATGCGATAAAAACAAAAAGAATGGTGATGCTTTGTTTTTTTTAATAAAGTCAATACAGTAGTCTGTCAGGAGTTCAGAAAGTCGGATAGAATCATTGAGGTTTTCGTCTTCCGGGTAAATGGCGTTTTTTGATTTTAGATTATAAAGGGTACCACTTCTATGAACCCTCCAAGTATCATATCCCTGTTGTCCCGGACTGTAGTTTTCACCCCATCCCAAATGCCACTTCCCAAAATAGGCCGTTTTGTATTGTACCGTTTTAAGTGTTTCAGCTAGGGTGACAATTTCCTCGGGTAAGTATTGTGTTCTGTTGATTGGTACGATTACCTCTTCGTAGGGACGCCAATGGCCCGTTATAAAGTCTGTAATACCTACCCTAGCTGGATATTGCCCGGATTGTATAGAAGCTCTGGTTGGAGAACAAACCGCAGATGCGGCATAAGCATTGGTAAAACGCATTCCTTCAGTCGCCAGCTGATCCAAATTTGGGGCCTCATTAAACTGATTTCCATATACCGGCAGGTCTGCCCAACCTAAATCATCAGCTAGAATAAAAATGATGTTAGGTCTCTTGTTGGAGGATGTATCCACCTGAGAAAAAAAGGCTATGGGCGTTAGTAAACAAAGGGCGTAACAGACAAGCGAAAAGGCTTTGGGCTTAGTAAACATAAATGGTTTTTATTATAGTAGCTTTTAAGGTGAAAAAAAACATTTTTGGATCCTTATGGAACAGGTTAAAGTACCGAATTATCTAATCCTTATTTTTTGATATACCCAAAGCTATTTATTGACTATGTACTGTTTTATAGCGCAATCTTTCTAGAGGTATGCCAGACTTCTAATTTAGTATTTTTAAGTGGGCAAAAGTATTTTATTATTAGGAGAGTGTATCTAATTTTGCTTTTAGACCAAAGGTCTCCTCCACATTGTTGTACCAGCTCTCATCATCGGTCGCTTGCCAGTCTACCCATTCTTCATCGGTCATTGAAGCACGCCATTCTATAAAAGGAACGGCATCCGGACCTACTGGATGTCTAAGTTTATCGGTTGGGGAATTCACTAGATCTAGCATTAAATTAGCTACCAAATCTGGAGAGGTTGGGGTTTCTAGAGATGCCGTAAACAAGCCTGCCATTCTATAAGAATTGGGATATTGAGATTTCCCCGGTTTACTGATGTTTCTTGCCATGGAGGTATCAATGATTCCAGGCTCTACTATATTTACGGTAATATTAAAAGGTTTTACTTCCTGTGCCAAAGCCTCGCTGATTGCTTCTAAAGCAAATTTGCTCGCCGCATAGGCTCCTAAAGGAGAGCTTGCAACATGCCCTGCTACCGAGGCAACATTAATGATGCAGCCTTGTCTATTTATTCGCATACTAGGCAATACGGTTTTCATGCACCTAATAACGCCAAAGTAGTTAGTATTCATAATACCGATGATATCTTCCATAGGCATTTCTTCTACAGAACCATGTCTTTCTATACCTGCGTTGTTAATCAGTACATCAATCTTACCTTCCTTGTCTAATATTTTTTTCATGGTGTTGCTGACCGAGCTGTCCGAATCGACATCCATTTTTAATATCTCTATACGCAGGTTTTGTTTTGCAATTTCATTGGAGAATTCCTGTGCATTTTCGGGTGTTCTCATAGTCGCATAGACCTTGTGGCCTGCTTGTGCCAAGGTGAGGGCTGAAGCTAAACCTATACCTTTGCTTGTCCCTGTAATTACTATTGATTTCATAGTGGTTGGTTTTGATTAGTTATACGTCTATAAGATAGGTAATTATCTGAATTTAATCTACTTAGGACAAGCAATTCTTAAAGTAAAATAAAAGAAATTTCTATTTAAAGCTATCGCGAAACTTCTTAAGGGCAAGAAGGGGGAAGTAGCGCTTATAATTTCGATAATGGATCATAACAGTTTTATAAAAAAGACCCGTCATGGGCTGAAGAGGCCAGTCGCCATCTCCTAATTGCTCCTTTACTAACCATTCTACGGCTTTAATAGTTCTTGGGTCATTGGCATATCCGCCATTGATTAAAGCAATAATCGCCCAAGCTGTTTGGTCTACAACACTATTCTCTGCCTGGATGTACTTTCTGGCGAGGGCAGTTTCCTGGGCCTCACCCCACCCACCATCTTCTTTTTGTGTACGCCACAGAAAAGAACAAGCTTTTTGAATGGCGACGTGATTTTCCTCAATACCAGACATTCGGAGACCTTCTGTTACAAAAGAGATTCCATAGGTAAAACACAACCCCCACAAGGCTTCCCAACTTCCATCTTCTCTTTGGGATTCGAAGAGATACCCAATCGCTCTTTTTGCGGCCACGGCCATTTCTTCAGTATACAGATGGGGTCTGTATTTTTTTACCGTCATAAAACACTGTAAAATACTAGCCGTACATTCCACATAGGAATGATCGACCATAATGTCAACGAAAACATTTGCCGCATTAAACCATTCTAATTTTGGACTTCCAATTGCCTTATCGACACTGGTCCACCCACCATCGCTACCTTGCAATTGAAGTATAAAGGAAATAGCCAAGCGTAAAGCATCATCGGTAAGCGTTTTAAACCCTTTTTCTTCTGTTTCTAACAGTCCTATAATAGCTTCAGCCGTACAATCGGAAACGGTCCACCCATTATCGAGATAGCTAAAAGTCCAACCCCCTTCTCTTGCTATTCTATGATATTTAAAGGGATTAGGAAGTTTTTTTGTAACCTGATTCGTTAGAAGAAAATTTCTGGTTCTCTCAGTGGCTTCGAGAACTTCTTCTGAAGTTTCTATTTCTTGAAAGGCTTGAAGGAAAAAGGCACAATCCCAGGTATAGGTGTTGGTGAAACCTTGCATTAAAATTTCATCTTCTGATTCCCATAGGTAAAGAGGGAGTTTTTTCCAAGATTTATTCAATTTATCGGTGTCTCCTCTAAAATAGTGGATTAATGTATTATAGACTGCATTTACAGGAGCCTGCCTTACGTAATTCGAATGTTCGTCTTCGTATAGAATGTGTTCATAAACTAGATTCAGAGCTTTCTTTTTTATAAATGCAGGTACTAAACGATCTATTCTTTTTATCCACCAAACGGAGAATTTAAATAGTTGTGTTTCTGGGACAATACTATCCTCAGGCGCAAAAACACCTCGATACTTTTTAAAGTCAATGGTTTCGTAGGACTCTTCGTATAATTCGTTTCGTAATTCAAGAATTAGGTTGTCTTCAGGGATAGTAAATTTTTCCCTGTAGAAATAAGACATAGGTAAATAGATGATGCGCACATATCCCGAAATTTTTCTCGGATGAAAAGGAAACCATGAGGGTAATATGTACAATTCCGGAGGTACCGGAGCAACCCCAGAATAGGAATATAAATTTAGAAAGGAAAGTATAAATTTACACCAGGAAGTTGCATAAAGAGGTCCGCCTTTTTGCCGGATCCAAAGTCGTGTTTTTACTAATTCTTCATCCCCAGGTTCCAGGTCCAGGAATCGGAGAGCAACATAGTTTAGTATAGAGGTAAAAAGCGTGCCGGTTTTAGATTCCTGATGCAAGCCATAGCTACCGTCTTCCAGCTGGTGCCTAAGAATGTAATTCCGCATTTTCTTCTTCGAATCTTCTGAGACAGGTCTCTTGCAAATTCTGAGGGCAAAAATATATAAGGGTAGCAGAAATAATGGACCATCGTAAGACACTGGCCAGGTTCCTTCATCTGTCTGATTTTTTATCATCCACTGCACAGACCTCGCAATAGCTCGATTTACTTTATAAATTATGGACTCACTCATTAGATTAAACAGATGCGGTTTAGGAGTTGGAACATTTAGCAGCAATAAAAATAGAGCTTTCGATAGAAACCAGCTTCTTATATTAGAATTTATATGAGATCGTAGTTTTTATAAGAATAATGTTGCTGGATACTGGCTTCAAATCAGGGCTTATTCTCTTAAAAAAGTCCTATTTTGTACAAGCTAATCACTAGGAAAAAGATATCTTTGTTAGGGATAAAGCACACTTTGATTCTTCTTTATTAGAAGTAGGAGCTACAGGAAAAATACTAATGTTACAACTCGATGCAAGACAGTAATCACAGCTTAGGATCTGATTATGATGTTCTGATTGTTGGGGCCGGTATAGCGGGTTCTGCCATGGCTGCTAATTTGGCTAAATTAGGGAAGAGAATTGTTGTTGTTGAAAGGGATCTCAGCGAACGGGATGTCATTATTGGAGAATTGTTGCAACCTGGAGGGGTTATAAAACTTCAGGAAATGGGGTTTACCAATTTTCTTGAAGGTATTGATGCCCAAGAGGTTTATGGCTATGACATAATATATGAAGGGCAGAATTATGTAATTCCATATCCAACAAGCGACGGTGAACCTTGCGGTTATGGTTTTAGAAATGGCGCTTTCTTACAAAATATGAGGAGGCATATTTTATCCCTCGATAATGTTCATGTTATTGAAGGTTCCGTAACAGAACTAATGGAGGACAATGGTGTTATAGTAGGGGCCCGTTATAAGCCAAAAAAAGAGGCGTCACTTAAAGAAGTGAAGGCTTCATTAACGGTAGTTTCAGATGGTCCTCTATCCAGGTTACGAGAAATACTATCTACTCCAAATAAAAATTTGAATGGCTATTTTATGGGTTTGCTGTTGCGGAATTGTAAAATGCCCTATCCGAACCATGGCCATCTAATTATGGGCAACCATCCTCCCATTGTTATATATCCTGTGTCTGCCGATAAATGGAGAATTCTTATTGACTTTAAGGGGGTAAAACCTCCTCGAATAGGGAAGGAGTTTAAACAATATCTCCTAGAAACCTTTACTCCGGTAATTCCTACCTCTGCCCAATCGTCCTTCATAGATGCTATAGAAGAAGGTAAGATTAAAACATTTCCAAATCACAGACTCCCGGCAAAACCAGTTTTAAAGCCTGGTGGCGTAATTTTAGGGGACGCACTTAATATGCGCCATCCATTAACTGGTGGGGGTATGACGGCTGCTCTAAACGATGTTTTACGTCTTTTTGAAAATCTAAAAAAGGTTTCCAACTTTAAGCACGAAAAAAAGCTGGCAAAGGCAATTGAGAAATTTTATGAAACACGCCACCTGGGTACGCAGACTACCAACATTTTGGCAGATGGTCTCTATGGCGTAGTTTATAACCCTGATCTCCGAAAGGCTTTTTTTGCCTATGTTAGCAGGGGCGATAAGTATGCTGAAGAGACTTGTTCTATATTAGCCGGCTTAAACAAGGATAAAAGGCTCCTCTTAAATCACTTTATAGGGATGGCAAGGTACGGTACCCAATTACGTATTTCTCAAGCCGAAGCTTCTAAGGAAAAAGTCACCCAATCCCTAACTATGGTAAAAGATGCAGTGGGTATCATTACCCCATTGTTACTTACGGAAAAGCCTGATGCAGGTAACAAACTGATGTTAGAGGCTCTCAATAGAATTGTCTAGAAAATCAATATTTTAAGATAAGATCAAAGACTAAAGCGATCTCTGATTCTCGCTATCCGAAATCCATTGTCCAGAACCTTTTTAGATGCAGCGCTGTTAGAATCTAACATGGGATTGGTATGGTTCATATGAATAAACCAGATTTTATTTTTTTCTATAGGGTGTAAATCCTTAAATAAGGCCATGCTCTCTAAAACCGTTGGGTGGGGTATTTCTGAAATATCCCGATGATCTATCTCCTCCGCACTAAAAAAACTTGCATCTAAAAAGGCATAATCAACTTTTCTTATTTCTTCTATAATGTCTCCTTCCCATTTATGCCATTTATCAATATCTGGAATAAACAGAGCAGATTTTTTAGGACCAATTATTCTGTATCCAACGGTCTCTGAAAATTCGTCTCTATGCGGAACCAGGAAGGGAATAACTTTTAGGGTAGGAGTAAGCACAACTTGATGATTGTGTTGTAAATCTTTTAGTTCGATATTTTCTAAGGAAATCAATTGGCTCCAAGGTGCGTTAGTAGTCAAAAAGGATTTCATTTTTGGCATGGCAAAAACTCTGGTGCCTTTAGAGCCTAGTGCTTCTCGACCAAAGTACATCAAACCTGCATAATGACCTATATGGGCATGCGTAAGAAATATGCCATCTGGAACGTCCTTTTGGTTTTCTGGTAAATACCCAGCCAAGAGCCTTAGTTGTTCTGTAATATCTGGAGTTGCGTCAATTATAAATTTCTTTTTTTGCTTTGGATCGATGAGACCCAGGGAAACTACTTTTCTGTCGACATCCGGACGTATAAATAATTCCTCACAGCACTTCTTTTTACATCCTATGTGCGGGGAGCCTGCATCCTGTACATTACCCAGAACTATTACCGTTGTCTCCCTTAAAACTGGTGCTGATTCTAGAGATACTTGTTCTATATCATTTGTCGTATTTTGGGAAAACAGTTCCAAGATGGGCGAGAACAGGAAGATACAGCTTATGATACGTATCCATTTCATTCTGCTGTGCTATTTTCTTTGGTCACCCATTCTGTCCAAGAGCCATCAAAGACAGACATTTGTTTATTGCTAACCATAGCTGCCGCAAGAAACAATATACATGCAGTAACACCAGAACCACAGCTAAATATATACGAATCGCTAGCTGCCTCAAAAGGTTCAAAAATATTCTTTAGGTCGTCCGTGGATTTAAATTTACCCTCCTCTAATACTTCAGTATAAGGAAGGTTTTCGGAATTAGGAATACTTCCACTCCGCAAGCCTTTTCTTGGCTCTTCCTCTAATCCATTAAATCTGCCACGGGATCTGGCATCAATTAGTAATTCTTTTTGGAGGGTTACGTTTTTGGCAACTTCTGTATAATTGCGAAATAATCTTTTTTGAAATTTAGCTTTAAAATTTCCTTTTTTATTGTCAGCTATCTTCCCTAATTCTAGGGGATAAGCTGCTTTTTGCCATTCTTTTAAACCGCCGTTTAATACAGCAACCTGGTCGTGCCCCATGACTTTGAACAGCCACCATAATCTTGGACTGAAATAAACTCCATCTCTGTCGTATACAATCACCACGCTTTTCTGGTGAACACCTAGATTTTGCGCGTCTTTTTCAAAATTGGCCACCTGGGGTAGGCTGTTGGGTAATGGATTATCCAAGTCACAAAAATTCTCTTTTAGATTGACATACTTCGAACCCTTTATCCTTGGGACTGTTTTTTCTTCACCAATTCCCACTTCAAGAAGGACTAAATTGGTGTCTTCCATATGTTCTTTTAACCAGTTGACTGATACTAAAGATTTCATGTTCGTTGCGTTTTAGTTAGGTTGGTGTTTTGGGATAAATTCTTCCAATACCGCTTTCCGAATTAAGGCTGGCGGAAGTAAACCTTGTCCCAATACAAAGTCGTGAAATTCCATCTGGTCGAAACGTTCTCCTAAAATCAATTCCGTCTGTCCTCGTAGTTCCATCATTCTAAGGTATCCGTTGAAATAAGAAGTAGCCTGCCCGGGAGCTCTGAACCGATAACGTTCCAGTTCAGAGCGTACTAGTGCTTCGGACAACTGTACTTGCTCTTTGAGAATATAAGCAGCCTCTTGGGTGCTAATGGTTCCAAGGTTCAGACCAGGGTCTAAGAAGGCTCTTGCGGCTCTCACCAGCCTGCTCCACAAGGTCATAAATTGTCCTTCCAGGGGTAAATAGGGTTGTATGATTTCTTCGGCATAGAGAGCCCACCCCTCGATATTTACACTATTGGCCGCAAAAATCATTCGTGCCTGGGACACCCCCCTTTCTACCATTGCTGTGAATTGCAATTCATGACCCGGTCTGCCTTCATGAGCGGTTAGTGGCCAGGCCGCAGACATATGGGTAAAATCATCAATTTTTAAACTGGACCCATCGGACCCACCGGTCGATTTAAGAGGTAGTACAAATTCGCCATATTCCCCAGTATTACCAATTAAGCGAGGCGGACTCATAAAGGGTGCAGGTGCTGCGGCACTTTCTGCTGGGGTGGCTAGTCTTATCAGCATTTCGCGCTCTGGTAAACTCAGAATCTTATGATCTCGGATAATAGTTTCAATTTCTGCTATTTTGTTTTGATAGACACTTAAAATAACCGCACTATCTAACTGTTCCTGCTTTAATGCTTTAATAACCTCCACATAGGCGATAGAGGTGTAGTTATTCTTTTTACTTATTTGCTTGGCCAAAACCGTTAATTGGGTTTGTAATTCTTTAAAAGCAACCATGGCCCTGGTTTGCAGTTCTTCAATGGGCATGTCTACACCGTATTCTTTTAAATTAAAGGCGTATAATTCTGCAGGTAGTTTAAAATCTTCACGTGTGTTGGGGAGTATCTCTTTCTCCAAATAATTCTGATACTCTTGTAATTGCGTTACAAGGGTCTGATAGTCTTGTTCGTACTCTTTGATCTCGTACTTTTTAAAAAGAACTTCTATTTCCTTTATATACTCTTCCGAGGTTTTTAAGTCGCGCTCCACTTCTGTTACAAAAGGAGCTATGCGGTCTCCGGGGTTATTCCATTCTTTTTGCATCTCCTCTTTTGCCAAAACGCTTATTGGGGTAAACCCCTCATAGGTCCCGCTATATTTTTTTAGGCGGATTAAAGCCGCCTTTCTTCGTTCTTCAGGGATGCGATCTTCCAATAAATTCCGAATCCCCTGATACACTTTTCTTGCAACATTGTGATACGGTAAAAGATATTTCTTTTCTAATTCGTAATCTTGTATGGAACTATTTGTAGCATCTAACAGTATCTGCAGGTCTTGGCGAACGTTTTTATCCGCTGTAAGCTCCAACTGTTTTTCAAAGAAACTATGTGTCTTTTTTAATTCGTTATTGGCTTTTTCTGAATAACCTGGAGAAAGATCGGTAATGGCTTCATCCAATCCATCAATACCGAGACTTCCGGAAGATTCAGGATTATACTTGGCCATCACCTCTAGAAGAACTTCTGTATTTTTGTTACTTTTAGCAATCCAGTCTTGAGCTTGCAAACTACAAACCCAGAACAGAGCACAGGTATAAGTTATTAGGTCTTTATGTTTAAATTGTTTGTACATAATATAAGGTTATATGGTGGTAATAAGTACTTCGTTATCCTCAGTCACAAAGGGTTTATCCTTTTTTTTCAAGGCGTATCCAGAAGGGAAATATACGTTTGTTGTTAATACTATAGAAAGGAACAAGGTCTGTCTTTAAAGATTTTAACTGTACATCCTTCATAAGCATCATATCCGTACGCTTATCCTTTGCAGCTTGCTGGTAAATACGTTCCCCTGTCTCAACAACCATTTTACCTCCACCCTCTACTTCTTTGATAAATTTAAAGGTGATGTCGTAGACACCTTCTTCTATTGCAACGGCCCATTTGCCATAAATTTCTTCCTGATCCCAGATACCGCGTGCTCCTCCTGCATCATTCCTATTTAAAATTATAGGATTTTCTTCGGCACTACCTACTGCTATTCGAGGTGGATTTAAAATATTTTCAGAGGTAATTAAATCCTGATAGAGGTTTGTCATGCTTTGTTTTAGAGAGGAAGCCAATGCCTTTTCTTTTACTATCAAATTATTCTCCTCATATGGGTCCACTTCTATATTATACAATTCAAAATTTTCAATTGGTGCATTAGAATTGGTCATTCCAACAAGCTTGTAGTTTTCCTTCAAGAGAGCCATATTATTGTTGATTTCCGGATATTTTCTGGCCCAGTAGAAAAACAATTCTCTTTTGGTATCGGTAGAAGTCTTGTTGAGAAATGGAACCATACTTATGCCGTCGATGGTGCGATCCTGAGGAGGGTTTACATTACATAATTCTGCTAGCGTAGGCAAAATATCGATATGAGCAGCGGTTTGATTAATCTCGGCAGCAGTAGCAAAACGCTTTGGGTAGCGCAAATAAAAGGGAACTCGAACACCACCCTGATAAACACTTCCTTTACGTCCGCGCATTCCGCTGACGTATCGTATTTGTTGGGGACCATTGTCTGTTAGAAATAGTACGATGGTGTTATCCGAAAGTTCAAGTTCTTCCAGCTTGTCCAGAACTTTTTGGATGTTATCATCAATATTGCTCACCATGGCATACACTTTTCTTGCGTCTTCCTTGTTTTTCTCACTCATTTCCGATTGCCTTCCAGGATGGTTTTCAAAGCCGGAAGAAGGATCTATATCCTTATACCTTTCATAGTATTTTTCTGGTACCTGAAGTGGGGTATGTGGAGCGTTAAAAGATAAGTAACAGAAAAAAGGTTTGTCCTTGTTCTTTTCAATAAATGCCACGGCATTATCCGCAAAGATATCAGAACAATAGCCAGCAAAGGGTTTTTGCTCATTATTATGCCATAGAACGGGGTCAAAATAACTTCTATCCCCTTTAAAATAGGTTGTAATGTCACCCACTTGGCCCATGCCACCAGAGAGGTGAATTAAGGATTCGTCGAAACCCTGGTCCGACGGGCGGAAGGGATAATTGTCGCCGAGATGCCATTTTCCAAATATTCCGGTGGTATACGCACTTTCTTTTAGCATTTCAGCAATGGTAATTTCACTCTCAGCCATAATGGCCCCTCCATTATAGGTGTCTCTAACCCCTGTTCTCAGGGAATATCTTCCGGTCATTAAGCTAGACCTTGTAGGCGCACAAACCGGAGAAACAAAGAAATTGGAGAATCGAACACTTTCTTTTGCAAAGGCGTCCAGATTTGGGGTCTGAATATGAGGGTTTCCATGAATACCCAAATCGCCATGGCCCTGGTCGTCTGTAATGATCAGAACGACATTAGGATGTTCAGAATTCTGAGCCTGATTTATATGGGTATAAAGGCAGATAAAAAAGAAAAATAGTATTTTTTTACTTGGCATAACGAAAGTGAATTGGTCTTTTAAGGTACTTATTAAAATCGCTTTTAAAAAGGAAATTAATTTACTCTTTCTTTTTGAGACCAAAAAACGGACGGATAAGACGCCATCGTCTGATAAAAAATTCATAGAGCACCCAGGAAAAGAAGAAAGTTCCGATGCTCAAAAGAAGGAATTTGCCTGTAAAGGAGAGGTTCCATTCTATCAGGTAATAAGCCAGCAGCAAAAGAATGGTCTGGTGTAGAATATAAAAAGAATAAACTGCCTCATTACAATATCGAAGCAGTTGGCTTGGTTTGTTTAAATAGGTCGCAGCATAGCCAAAGCACACCAAAACCCAGGACCATAGATTGGCTACCTTAAAAAAGGCTTCTGTAAAATGGCGTAAGCTGCTGTCTTCAAAACCTTCTCTGAGAAAAAGCCTTATAAGGAAGCTACCAATTCCGATAACCAGGAAATACCTTCTATGTTTTTCTACCAGCGGCCAGAATACCTTGTCCATGGAAATAAGAAGAAAACCAAAAAGAAAGAGGGTGGCATAATTGATAATGGTGAACCAGTCTCCGATAAGGGCATGGGTAACTGGAAAAAAAGGTTCTACAAAAGACTCAATAAAATAGAGGGGTATTATAAAAATGTAAAGGTCGATTGGTTTTAGGGATCTCTGGCTGAGCCATTTAAGGAACCTATTTTCTGGATGCTGCTTTAGCCAATAAAATAGAGGTATAAATAGCAAAGAGAAAAGTAGGAGGTAGGGTAAAAACCATAGATGGTGCCAACTTAAGTTTCCGTCTGGGTATACCCCCTTAAAAGCTTCTGTAGGCCAATAGCTAAAATAGCTTAGTTGGTATTGCTTATTAACCAAACGCTCCACATAGACTTGGGGCGGAATAATTACTAGCATGCCAAAGAGTAATGGAATAAGGAGACGGACAATTCTCTCTTTAGCAAACATTATAGAACTGCGCTTTCTTAAAGCATAGTATGTTCCCATTCCTGAAATAACGAATAGAATCGGTAATCGCCACTGATTCAGAAACGACATAGGATATTGTAGCCATGGGTAGATTATATTGTTTTTGATATGGAAGTCCCATGGTACGAATAACATTCCTACATGCTAGAATATTAGAAGACCAAAAACTAAAACCCGTAACCAATCTAAATCATGTCTTCGCATAATATTTTTAAAAATAAGAAGTAAGAATAGAGAATTCCCGTCTTTGTTACCAATGGCAAGCTTATGTTGCGAAGAGTAAAGTTTAGGTTCTGTCTTGCATTAACTGCTTGAAAGCGGGTACCCGATTTCTTGATACAGGAAGGAAGTACTTACCATTTTGTATTTCTAGTCTAAATCCAAGAGCATTTCCTTGTATGCGACTTATAGACCGTGTATTCACCAGATAAGAACGATGAATTTTAAAAATATAAGGATAAGATGAAAGCTTGTCTTCTAGCATTTTAAGTGGCATGCGTTTGACTAGTTTTTCTGCAGAGCTATTTATCAAATATACTTCGGTATAGTTTCCATCAGCCTTAGCAAATAAAAAAGAATTCAGGTCCAAATAAAATTGTTCATTAGCTAAAGGAGTTTCGACCGGAATTGTCGAAACTGTTGATGCAGATATTACCCCAGTGTTCCTCAGATGCGGTTCTTCTTTGTAATAAGATTTTAACCGGTTATAGTTAAAAGGAAGTATAATAAAGAGAAACAGGGAACCAACCATGAAGGTGTTTCTTATTTCTTCCAGAAGATAGGTTCTTGTCCAATTATTGGGATTGTCGTAAATGATATCCCGAATTAAAAACTGTGCTATCCCAACAAGTAGGAAAAATAGAAAAATAAAAGCGACCTCTTTCCATATTTTCCAATTATTCCGGGTTTTCTTGCTTTTGACAAGAAACGACAGAAGAAAGAGAACGAAACCTGTGTTTAACCCATGTATTAAACTAATAAAAACAAAGGGCATTTTGTGTTCAGGTTGATAGACATGAAATGGTTCAAAGAGGAAATTGAACAAAAAAGACATCAGTACAAGGACGCCAACAATGACCCATAATGATTTTCCAACATAGTAAAGGGGGTAGGGTTGGTTAAACCAATTTTTCGTATGGGCGATTGCCTTAGATACTGAGGTGAGCATAATATGTTAATGAAGACAAGAGTTAATTTAGTAAAAAATATGTTTTAGCGATACATCATGGGGAAAAACTAATTTCACTGTAGGCTCTGATCGGAGAAATGTCTGCGCGCTAATTTGTTCCGGACCATCTTTAGGTAGGTACTTCTTCTTTTCTGTTTTATGTAAGATCTAGTATTCCCAGGCTAGCAATCCATTACTCTTGTGTGGTGTTACCGATTTTTTCTGCCCAGTCTATAGCCAATAGCTAATTTCGCCGAGGTCTGGGATAAGCTGCTCTTATTTCCAAAATCCAAACTAGTATAGAAAGAGTCCGATCGGACTGTGAGCACTACATAATACCTTTTGGCGTTATAGCCTATTCCTCCTGAGAGATCCAAATTATAAATGAGCGGATTTGCTGGGACGTATTTCAGTTCTTCGGTTTCTATATTCTTTATGGTAAGACCCAGGCCCGGAAACACATTCGCCATGGCATAAAAACCTGAACCCAAAGGAAATATGGAAATTATTCCGGCCATGGCTCCAAAAGCAAATTCTCTGGAGTTTTTTATTTGTGCTTCTGCATTAAAAAAGGGCTCTAATTCCATAGGAATGATAGACGAATCGGCATTTAATTTATCATATTCCATAAAGCCTCCAACACCAAAGGAGAATGCTGCTTTTTTTTGATGATATAAACCCGAGTGCATAGCAGCAAAAGAGAGGTTTTTGGCATTAAACAAATAGAGATAATTTACACCTATGGCAAAAGTATTGATGTCTGATCTGAATATGCTCTCGTCATTGATATCATTTTTTACATCAAAGCCCTCATAATCTTGAATAAAAACATCAAATAGATGGTCCTTGATTAAGAAGGTAGTGGCAAAATCAAAGCGTTTGGTCGATTCTTCTTTATTGGCATTTATATTTATCAAGATGTCCGCAATAAACTTTTTAGTTGCCAAACCTGCACCAATTCCAGCGGGGTTATTGGGAACATATCGAATCTTATTATCCGAATTTCTTAGAATAAAGCGTTGTTCCTTAAAACTTCCGAAAAGACGAACGGACCAATTGTTTATGTTTCGGTCTATCAATAAGGTATCAATAAAAGGAATTGTTTTTAAAGAATCCAATGCCTTTATACTCTGCGAAAACCCAAGGTTCAAGCCGAAGAGAAGTAGAACTAATAAAAACCAACGCTTCTTCATAAACTATAAGTTTACGCCAAAGCCATTTACTAACCAAATATTATGGAGAACAAATTTATCTGTCTAGGACAGAATACGCCAAGGAGGAAACTTTCTATTTTTTCCTGCATAATAAAGAACAATCAGGTTGTTGTCCGGGTCATAAAGACGGGCCTCACGCCACAGCCAAGGTTTATCGGAAGGTAGTTCTAAAAAAACAAGTTCTTCTTCCTGCAGACGCTCCACTTCTTTATCAAGAGAAGAACACTCAAAATATATATAAATACCCTGACCTATGGGTAGCTCTTTCTGTAGATGTACGGATAGGGTAGCGTCGCCTTCCGGACATTCAAAACGTAAATAGTTGGGAAGGGCATCTACCAGGAGACGAAGTCCAAGTTTTTGATAAAATACCAGAGATTTTTTAAGGTCTTTAGAAGGTACGGTAAGTTGGTTTAAATTCATGCGGTAAGTTACGAAGAATCATACACCGAGCGTTCTAATTACCATGATAATACAAGAGTTGGGGTCTGGAAACTTTTGTAGTTAAATTTATTATATTTAGAAAAATTAACTAAAAGAAGTTTATGGAAAAACTTACTCCAGATGAAAAAATCAATGTTTACTGGTCTGGCATTGGATATATAAACGGACTTAACAGATCCTCTGAAATAAAGGCTGGTCTCATCATTTCTTTTTATGGGTTATTATTAGGAGTTGTATTTGAAGTTGCAACTGGAGTAGAGAGTAATTTAGAGCTAAACCTTTTACTTAGTGCTACGTTATTGGTCTTTGTATTTTTTGTTGCCAGATCGATTTACTTTAGTTTTAAATGTTTTATGCCTCAGATTGAGACCAAGTTTAGCCCTAATATGTTCTTTTTCCACGACGCTGTAACAAAATACGGTCCTAGCAAGCAATACGCCAAACAACTCATGGAATTAATGGAAGACGAGACCCAATTATACGAACAATTGGGAGAACAGATTTATGTTAATTCTCTTATCGCCTCAAAGAAGTTTCGAGATGTGAATAAATCGGTGAGGAATCTGGTATTTAGTTTTATTCCGCTCTTAATTAGTGTTCTTATGATAGTAATACAGCGGTTCTTATAGAAAAAGAAATTAGTTATCCAAAGCGCTATCCTGACTCTTTTTTTTTAGTTCGATAATCTTGGCTTCTTTACTACCCTTTCTTTTCTCTATTGCCAAAGGGGTATGATAGGAGTGATTTTCCAAGAACTGAATTTGCATGTCAATCCATTCTTTCGCAGAACTGACTACTCCAAAATGAACGAATTCTTTATAAAGTTTCTCACTCCATAGATCGTAGTCTTCTCTTCCCAGATAATCGAGATCTGCGTCGGCAAGTATTTCCTCATACAGGGACTTTGGGTTTTGGGGAACCTTCGTTGCTCGGATGAGTCCATTGATTATTTTCATCTCTTTTTTGCTATAGAGATCAGAGATATACGGTCTTAGTAACAGAATACTATTTTCTTCGTGGTTAATAGGAGATTTAATATATCCGAAGTCATGGGCTATTGCTGCAATTCGTATCAAATCTCCTATATCTTTGGATAAATCGTAGTGAAGGATATAGGCATTGCAAACATTGGCAACATCTACCGTGTGTTGTACAGAGTGGTAGGTTAACTTAGAAGACAAACGCTTCTTTAAAGATTCGAGGATGCGAAAACATACTTCAGGATAGGCCTTTTTATTCTCCAGAGTCATGACATAGTATTCTGTTCCCTAACCCAGTTAAGATAGTTTATATTTTGTACATTTCCTTAGATAAGCAAAAATTCTTTTTATTCGTAACTCCAATAAGCAGGGCCGGAAGGGATAAAGGTTACTGGTATATCCACAAGAAACTCTTGCATCCATTCTGCTGCATTTTTCATACCGCTTTCTTCCGAATTACTGTGCCCTATAAAAACTATGGCCTTATTTTTATTTTGAAAGACTGCATCACGAACATATTCATAAGTCTCCCATTGTGGCACTTCCCCACCGATTACCACATCGATATCCGGATCACGAAGAAGATTAATCTGTCTCATACTTCCAGGTGCACCAGGTGCCAGCGCAACTCTGGATACCGGCATTTCAGCCTTGCCCACCACATAGAAACTGTTCTCTGGAAATACATCTTTAAGTCTGGATAGGATGTTATTTAATGTAGTAGTTTTAAAGCCGAAAGTTCCTATCCCAGGCTTTAGTTGGTTCTTTTCCCATCCTAACTTCTTTACCATTCCCGTTAACACAAGATCGTTTTTTGTCCGATGGGCGTAGTCATGAAAGCGCCAGACTACCAGTTCATTCTTTTCTATATAGTCTATTTTCTCCTTGTATACGGGATCTTTTAAAAAGGAGTCGGCTTTGTCTAAATGATTGTAAAAAGTTGGCTCATGAGTCACAATTAGATTTGCATCGATGGCCACGGCTTTTTCTAAAACCTCCATAGTAGCAAACATACAACTCACAATACCCTTTATTCTGGTTTCAGGATTTCCTGCAACAATTACGTCTACAGTTTTATCTAGAACAGGGGTATTGGTATGTGTTATTATTTCCTGTATCACTTCTTTCGCTTCGGGCCGTTCTAATGCTTTTTTAACGGTTTGCCCTGCCAATATTATTGGAAAAATTAAGAGTAAAGAAAGCCATAAATGTTTTTTCATAATAGTATGGTGTTTTGAAGTTTACAATCGTTTCGTTTATCTTTTAAAGTATCGTTACTATCAAAAAGCCAAGGTAGGTGCCTAAGGCATTCCCTAGGCTACCCACGAGAATTGCCGGAACAATAAGTTCGTTTCTGCCGAAGGTTTCTGCAAGGGCAATGGCAGTAGTTCCCCCGCCAATATTAGCCTGACTTGCAAGAGCAATCATATCCCAATCTTTGTATAACAAACTACCCAAAAGGATTATGATAAGTCCGTGTAAGAGAACAGCGACTAAGGCAAAGATAAATAACACAATACCAATCGACTTAAGACCGATAACAGCCCCAAGTTCGCAATAGGCTCCTATTACAGCAAGGAAAATATAGACCAGATAGAGCCCTATTTCGTGAGATCCTCTAATATTCCTGACGAATCTGGTTTGTGCCAATAGTAAGGCTATAGTCGACAGGGAGATTATTGACGGGATATAAGGAAAAACCACACTGATTTGTTCGGAAATATAAAACGAAAAAATACCAAGAAACAGGAGCCAAATGAAGGAGTTAAAATCAATTGAATTTGTTTCTTCCGGTACTAAATCTTGGTTCTTGGTACTTATTTTTTTGTCTTTCGAAAAGGTTCTAAGGATCTTAGGAAGTGCTATTGTCAGAATTATCCATATGGTGCTAACTACATTGTCTACGGCAATCGTGCCAGCATATAAGATCCCTTTTTCCTGAAAATTATAGGCTAAGGCCACAGCATTGAAATTAGCACTGCCACCGGTATAGGTGCCGGTAAACATACCGGCAATAATAGCTGCATCTGCTCCTATAACCTTTTCGGGATTCACTAAAAACCAGGAGATTAATACGCCAATAGTTGTGGCCACTGAGCCAATTAAAAAAAGGATTATCATGGGGGCTCCTGCCCTCTTTATCGATTTTAAGCTAACTCCCAAGAGTAAATAGAAAATACCCAGAGGGGCCAAATAAGTAAAAATGGCATCGTACAGTGGTATGCTGTTAGAAGCTGTTGGCACCAAACCCAAGTTGGCAACAACTGCTGTAAAGAGGATTACTAACAAAGCCGCACCTAATTTTTTCCCAAATCCAGATTTAGACGCATAAGTAGCCAAAATTACCATCAACCCTAGTACGGATAAAACATAAACAGGGTTTTGGATAAATGGCATAGAAGGGAATCAAGATTTAGTTTATAGAAATACCTTGATGAAGGTAATAAAAAAACCTATCAAATTAGGTGGTACTATTCCCATCTAGTTGCTGTATAAACAATAGTATAGGTGCGCATTTAAAACGATATTGTCACTATATAAATCATGGAGCGATTCGGTAATTCTATCCAGCAATTCTTCCTTCCCGAATACTGCAAATAGTGCCTCATAATTATCCTGATCGGAGAGTAATAAATGGGCTAATTCCCTGGGTTTTGCAATAAGTTGATGTGTTTCTTTCTTTTTGGTTAGTAGCTTTAGATCTGTTAAATGAAGTCCGCTAAAATCTTCATCATGCTTATAGGTACTCCTGTTTGTAATACTCTTTTTGGTTAATTTTTCCAGAAATGGTTTCGTAAGAATATCAAAATCATAAATAAAAACGAGACCATTGGCTTTAAGTACTCGTTCTATTTCATCAACCAACCTTTGTGATTTTGCATAGTATAAGACCCCGGCTAAGGCAATGAGATTAAAGGTACTTTTTGTAAATGGTAGGTGTTCCCCATCGCCAGATAAATAACGGATAGACGGATTTGGCTTCGCCTGTTTTAACATGGACTCACTGGGTTCTATACCAGTAATTTTACTGCAATAGGGTAGAAGGGCTACCGTAGATACCCCTGTTCCAGACCCTATATCCAGAGCCATATCAAATTTTCTGTTACCTAAACATTTTTCGAGGATAATCTTATGAAGTGAAGGGCGATAAGCTTTGTAATGGGATGCTATTTCTTGATTGTATTCCATGCCATAAATATAAGGATATGTCTAATTCCTGATAGGTAGTAAATGGGGCATTTTTTTATTTAACTCTTAAATACGGGATAGATTGTTTTGGATTTCATAAAGGGTACTGCCAAAAATATTTTCCTTTAATTCTGACTTAGATTAACAACCACTTTACCTATGTGTTTGGCTCTGCCAAACCGTTCTAAGGCTTTCGGTATTGATGCGATGCCATAGAAAATTTCTAAAGGAAAGAGTAGTTGTTTATCCGCTGCCATCTTTTCGAGGAAATCCATGTCCTTGTTGGGTTTCAATGCAACTATGCTAAACTTCTTGTGGTATCTCATCTGAATCCAGGTTTTGAGAAATACTAGTTGTAACAATCGATTCAACGAACCACCTACGGTGACATACCTTCCATTCGGCTTTAAAACTTTCACATAACTAAATGGGGATCTGGTGGTTTTAGCATCAAGTATGAGGTCGTATTGATCATCTAATTTAGTAAAGTCGGTTGTGGTATAATCTATCACTTCGTGAAAACCATATTTACGCATAAATTCCAGTTTATCAAAGTGGTCCACACCAGTAACAATGGCTCCTTTTTGTTTTGCAATTTGGACGCCCAAAAGCCCCATACCGCCCCCTGCGCCATTTATTAAAATTTTCTCTCCTTCTTTTAACGAACCCATCTCTTCGAGTCCTTGAAGGGCTAGTCCGCCTGCATGAGCCAAGGCAGCTGCCTCCTCAAAAGAAATATGCTTTGGTTTAGGAATCACAGCATTTTGGTCTATGGCTAAATATTCTCCAAAACTGCCAAATCCGTAGTTCGATATGTCGCCATATACGGCATCTCCTTCCTTAAATCTATTTACCTTGTTGCCTATTGCTTCCACTCTGCCAGATAATTCCATTCCTGTCACCTTGTTTTTTGGTTGGAACAGCCCAAACATAAGCCTGTAGAGATAAGGTTTGCCTCTAAGCATACTCCAGTCGTAGTCATTTATGGCCGTTGCATAAACCTTTATAAGCACCTCATTTTCTTTTATTTTTGGAAGCTCTGCCTCTACTATTTTGAGTTCTGTTGTGGGACCGTATTTGGATTGATAAACAGTCTTCATAGTAGGGAGTAGGGTAAAGTAAAAGCTAAAATTTTTCCTTGCATATGCCGAAAATCCATCGAATGTAGTTTTGGAAATCCCTTAGGTGTTTATGGTTATTATCTTGGCATATTCTATTGCATTCTCTGCTTGCCGAATATGTCTTTCGTTATGGTTTATAACAATTCGGAACGTATCACCAAGCCGTAGTTTTATCCACTTGGTAATACTGATGCCTGTTTTAATTTTATTTAGGTTCTTGTTTTCAGCCAATTTCAATAGGCTTATTAAATGCCTTTGTTGGTCTATAAAGGCTTCCAAAACCTGTATATCTAATTCCCAATTTAAGGGATTTTTGTCTTTAAACGTTTTTATTTTTTTAGTATTCTCTTTAGGAAGCATTCCCTTGGCGAAATAGTTTCCAAGTCTGCCAGATTGGAAATTAGTATCCGGTCGGTGACTGTCCTTGTGCATACAGCTTTCTATTTCAGGGATATAAAAATCTCCATAGAGATTGAGATGTGCAATACATTCCAAAGCGTTCCAGGAAGTAGGGGAGCTTCTTTGCTTGAGGTTCTCCAATGGTAGTTCTTTCCATTGTTTTACAAGCTCCATATGGCTGGCAGCTCTATTTGTCAGTTCTTCTAATAATTCGTTAGCGATAAAGTTCATGTCTTTTTTTTACAAAACTCATTAAGTGCGGACTAAAAAAAAATGATTCAAATCAAGATTTTTTAATTCTGGAAAGCGTTTCCGGCGTCATTCTTAAATAAGATGCAATATATTTATCAGGTATTTCCTGAAAAAGTTGTGGACTTCTGGACAAAACTCTATGATAGCGTTCTACCGGTGAATTTGTTAGTATATCTCTTTCTCGCTCCATTTGTTGCATAGCAAATTCTTCCAATAAACGTATCCACAACTGTGAAAATTCAGGGGCTGTACGAATTAGTTTCATAAGTGCGTTTTTCGTTACACTTTTTAGGGTAGTTTTTTTTAATGCCTGAATATTTAAATCTGTTGGGGTCTCTGTAAGGAAAGAATCTAAGGCTGCAATTAAATTAGAACGATATCCAAATCGAATGGTGTGTTCTTCCTCAAAGTCATGGACATAGATTCGTAAACTGCCTTCCAGAATTAAATAGAATCGGGTATTGGTAACGCCCTTTACAACGAGATATTCATTTCTCTTGAGGTGTACCTCTTTTTCCCATAGCTGTTCTTTTTCGATCAGATTAACTAGCTCAAGTAATGGATTCATAGTGTTTTAAGTGGTCTTAACTTTATTGTCTTTATTTGAAAACCTTGCCTGGTATACAAGGTTTCTGTTAGAGGCATTTAAATGGCGTTGTACTCCTTCAAAGATATCGAATCTTTGTACTCTGGTATCTGTAATGCCGAATTGTGGCGATAATTCAAATCGCAGAGGATTAATTTATGCTTCTATCATTTTTGTATTTTTGGTAAAAACAACCTAAATGCCCACAACCGACCGATGTAAAAATTGCGAAAAGACTTACGATACTTCGTTTGCATACTGTCCACATTGTGGACAGAAAACTGCAGACGATCTTACCTTTGGGGTTTTATTTAGCAATACTATTAGCAATTATTTCTCTATTGATGCGCGTTTCTTTAAGAGTTTTGTGCCGTTAATGTTAAAACCTGGTGTTATTGCAAGGCGTTTTGTAGATGGTAAAAGATTATCCTATTTGCATCCGGCACAGTTTTACTTATTTATCTCTGTTATCTTTTTCTTTATTTTTTCATTTTCCGTTAGACAAGCAGATAATAAAGTGTCAGAAGTATTGCAAAAGGGTTTTGAATCCGAAATTAGTCTCGACACTATTGCTCTGAATCCAGACTCTCTTGAAATAGCAAAGGCACAGTCCATTTTACAGGAGAATAAGGCAATGCTTCGATTTTCCGACAAAGAATTAGGAGACTTAGATTCAATAATTAGCGCAAATCCAAAAAAAACATCTACAGGAATTAAGTTTGATCGCGACAAGTTGGATTCTTTAATTCTTCATGGAGGATCGGATGTAGAGAAGTTAAAGGCAATGGGGATGGCAGACAACCCATCGGCCTTTACAGAAAGGTTTTATACCCAGTTGTTGAAATTTTATGAAAAAAGAGGAGGGGGTATTTTACAGGCTCTTTATGATACGATCCCTATAGCCATGTTCTTGATGCTACCACTATTTGCCTTATTACTTCAAATTTGTTATTGGAGTAGAGCCACTTTTGCTCATCATATGGTCTTTAGTTTTTATTATTTCACTTTTATCTTTTTTTCCCTGAGTATTTTAATATTAGTGAATTTTATCATCGATATTCCATTTGGAATAGAGTTGTTTATATGGTTATCTTTTTCAGTTTATTTATTAATTGCCCTTCATAATTTCTATAAAAGTTCGTGGATAGGTGCAATACTTAAAGCAGGGTTTATATCCTTTGTTTACACTATACTAATAATTCCGGTTGCAGTATTTGGAATCGCTTTGGTGTCTTTTATGTTGTATTAAATTCACTCTAGCATAAATAGAGAATTTACAAAAAAGAGTTTTCCATTTTCCCAAAATCCTCTAAAAAGAGGATTGTCTACCATATACACTATCTGTCCTTTCCCAAGTTTCTCTGCGCCATAAATTAAGGTGTTTTGCATTGCTTTTTGAGCGTTACTACCCGCAAATCCTGATACTGGACCACTTTTCTCTTCAATATATGCAACCGTACCTTCTTCTAAATAGTTATAGGCATTTTTGCCTTCTTTTAAAGTAAAATAGTAGTCTTTATATCCAAAAGCCAAGGGGTGGGTGTTGTCTACTTTTGCCTTGAAAATAGCGCCTGTGATTTCCTCTTTCATTGCTTCCCTGTCCAAATCGGCATGGACTTCTGGAACAATATTTATGGTATCTGTTTCTTGTTTTTTGGCGCGAAGGGAAATCCAGTCCTTTTTGGCAAGAGTAGATAGAGATGATCCCATGGCAATGAGTTTACCTCCATTGGTTACCCATTGCTTTAGTTTGTTTTGTAGGCTATTATTTAGAGACGATTGGTAACTATTACCATCTGGCAGGATTATAACGTCATACGAGTATAAGTTCGCCTCTTCCATAGAATTCTGGTCTAGAGCAGACAATGGATAATGCAATTCTTGTTCCAAAAAATGCCATATTTCTCCATATCGTAGCGTATTCGCAGGTTCACCACGCCATACCGCTATTTTTGGTGCATCTAACATTCGTACATATTCAGAACCAAAATCTTTTCCTTGTTCAACAAATCCTGTTGCTATTGGTTCGAGGGTAATTGCGTTTTTTTTCGCTATTTGCTGTAGTGATTTGCCAAAATCAGCCTTAAAGGTGTTATCGCCTTTTGTTATTATAAGGGT
>CAZWPZ010000193.1:0-1914 GCA_964636005.1 uncultured Eudoraea sp. | reverse complement strand
GGTCTGATATATCGTCATTCCCGTAGGTCGTTGGATCCAAATTTCCCATTTGATCGACTCCGTCACCACCAGCAATTGCATAATTGAGCGCGTCTAAATTGCCAACCCATAAAGTAAAAAATGTTGGATTTTGCGCTAATGCGTCCCCTAAAACGGTAGAGGAGGCAGAGCTGGAGAATCTGGCATAGTAAGGATTAGCAAGACCTAAAGGAACTCCCGCAGTATTTCCATAACCTGGAGCTAGCAAATGGTAGCTCTTGGCTCCCGGGACTCCCATATTTTGGAAAGATCCAGAGAGTTTGTCTGTGATTTCTGTTGCACCTGTGCCTTCTACTTCAACAGGGGTCGGACTCCCCGTAGAAAAGTCAAGAATAAGTCTGTTTCCGCGCACGGGTTGGCCCCCAAAGGTAAGTCCCCCAAGATTATCGGCCATTAATGGAATGGTAAATTCCCCACCTCCTGCCAAGGCAAAATTCTCAGATAACATATTAGGGAAAGAAGCAAGCTGTCCGTCTATAAATAGAGCGGAATCCGAAAGACCAGCAGTTAAAGAATTGCCTAAAGCTACATAAGTTGTTATGTCGGCAGTGCCACTTGTATACTCAATTTCTGGCTCTGGTGGGGGGACAGAACCCCCATCATCATTTTTACAAGCTAAAAACAATACTGCAGAACACAGTAGCAAAAATGCCTTTTTCATGGTATTTATATTTAGGGTTAGGTAAAGCGTTCAACTAAAATTTGAACAGTGGTTAAAATTAATGAAAAATGTATGATTTGCCGCTGAATTGACAAAAAAATTATGCATGCATAATAAATATAATGCTATTGGCCTTTTAAAAAGTGTATGCTTTTATCAAAAAATATCGAGGGATTTTCTGCGTGTACCCAATGCCCTGCATCTGCAATGGTATCTAGTTCGGCGTTGGGGAAATGTGTTTTAATCCGATCGAAATCTTCATCTTTTATATAATCCGATTTGCTTCCTCTGAGGAAAAGGGTTGGACCATTAAATTGACTACCTGGGTTTAATGTAGCGCCAATTTCTTCCATTTTTGTCTTAAGAACTTCCAGGTTAAATCGGAATGCGAGCTGCCCTTTTTCCTTCCAATAGAGATTTTTGAGAAGAAATTGTCTGGTTCCAAGGTCATCCAGATGGGCCGCTAGTTTTTCATTGGCCTCGTTTCTGGAGGATATTTCCACTAAGTTTAGCGCACCCAATGCATCTAGTATATGTGCATGATGTGGTGGATAGTATTTAGGAGCAATATCTGCAACAATCAGTTTGTCTACCAAGGGGGGATACGTACATGAAAATTCCATTGCCGTTTTGCCCCCCATGGAATGTCCAATAAGATCTATACTAGCTAGCTCGTGATTAGAAACATATCGCTCTAGGTCCTCTGATAGTTCTTTGTAATCGAACACATCAGACCAAAAGCTTTTTCCATGATTACGTTGATCTATAAGATGAACTTCATAGCCAGCTTCTGCATATTTATTTCCGATACTTTTCCAGTTATCCGACATGCCCAAAAAGCCATGTAAGATGCATAAGGGCTTGCCCTTACCTATAATTTTTGAGTGGAGAATTGGTTTCATGAAAGCTTTTGTAAATAGAGATCGACAACTTGGTTAAGTCCCAGATATAGGGATTCGGAGATAAGGGCATGGCCAATAGATACCTCTAAAAGATTTGGAATCTGTTCCTTAAAGAATCGAATGTTTTCTAAGCTCAAGTCATGGCCTGCATTTATTCCAATGCCTAATTCTGAAGCTCGCTTGGCAGCCTCAACAAACGGAATAATACCATTTCGATTGCCTTTCTTATAGCTGACTGCATAAGATTCGGTATAAAGTTCAATTCTGTCTGTACCTATTTTTAAGGCTCCATCTATCATCCTTATATCGGGA
>CAZWPZ010000192.1:0-2521 GCA_964636005.1 uncultured Eudoraea sp. | reverse complement strand
CTATTTATTATTGCCTTAGCCACAAAAAAAGAAGCGACAATAATTACCAGTCCAAGGATTGAAAGTATAATTTTTCTCATTTATAAGAATTTAATAGGTGTCTAATGTTTGATTGAAATTACTTTGTATTTTTCGAAGGGTCCCAATAAGACAGTCCTTCTCCTCATGGGATATTCCAGCTTCCATAATCTCTTTAAGTTTATGGACAATAGGACGCGTCTTTTTAAATACAACTCTTCCTTTGGCGGTTAAAAAAACCTGATTTATTCGTTTGTCTGAAGGGCTCTGTTCTCTGTAGATATAGCCTTTCTTTTCCATCTTTGCCAGCAATCTCGCCAGTGAAGATTTGTCTCTTAAAGTTAAATATGCCAATTCGTTTTGAATCAAACCATCCTGATCATGGAGTTTTTTCAAGACTACCATTTGCTCTTTACTTAGGTCTAAACCTTTCTGAACAAATGATTCCTGTAAATAGTAATCTATCATCTTTGAGGTTTTCCCAATCCAAGGGGCTACTAACTTATCTAGGTCGATTATGAAATTTTCCGAATTCACGTCACAAATCTAACGCAATTTACTTTAGTTGCATATGCAACTAAAGTTAAATAATTCTTAATACGCAAAGTTAAATTTTGGGAAAATTATAGCCTTATAATCTCTTTAGAGCTACATATTACAAGGTTAACAGCAATTCTTACGGAATAACTCAAGTTGCAAACTTTGAATCGTTCTCTTAACAAAAATAAGCTGTTTAATTACGAATTATCCTGGTAGTCCTCTAATTCTAAAGTAATATTCTCCCATTCATGCATGTGCATTTCCAATGTACTCTTCTTTTTCTGATAAGTATCAAAAAAACCTTTCTGGGCGATAGCCTTATCATAGTCCTTTTGCAATTCCAGGTCAAATCCGGCAATTTCTTTTTCTAAGACTGCTATCTTGGTTTCGACACTTCCCAATTTATTTTTTAAGGACTTTATTTTCTTTTGGGTAGCGTAGTCCTTTGTATCGGAAACTACCTTTTTGGATTTTGGACTACTATCCGATCTTTTTTCGATCTCCCTGAAGTTAGCTGCTTCCCTTTCTTCCAGAAAATAATTTATATCGCCTAAATATTCTTTTATTTTCCGGTCCTTAAACTCATATACCTTATTGGTTAATCCCTGGAGGAAATCCCTGTCATGGGAAACAACAATCAGGGTGCCCTCGAACTTGATTAAGGCTTCTTTGAGTACTTGTTTCGACTTAATATCCAGGTGATTTGTCGGCTCATCCATCACTAAAACGTTAAAAGGTTGCAATAACATTTTAGCCAGAGCCAATCGGTTTCTCTCCCCTCCTGACAGTACTTTTACGTACTTTTCAACATCATCTCCCTGAAATAAAAAGGAACCTAGGATGTCGCGGACCTTACTTCTGTTCGATTCGTTTGCCGCGTCTATCATAGTATCCAAAATGGTCTTATTACCGTCCAGATAGTCCATCTGGTTCTGCGCAAAGTATCCTATCTGAACATTATGCCCTAGTTTAAGCCTTCCTTCATGCTCTAATTCGCCCACTAATATCTTTGCCAAGGTAGTTTTACCCTGTCCGTTTTGGCCAACGAAGGCAATTTTGGTATCTCGTTCTAAAAGAATATTTACATTTTCCAGTACTTTCTTTTTACCATAATTCTTCGAAAGCCCTTCCATTTCGAATACTACTTTCCCAGGAGTAATAGAAACGGGAAACCTCAATTTCATAGCGGAAAGATCATCCTGATCAACTTCTATCCGCTCCATACGGTCTAATTTTTTGATCAGGGATTGAGCCATGGTTGCCTTAGACGCTTTTGCTCTAAATTTGTCTATGAGCTTCTCTGTCTGTTGAATCTCCCTTTCCTGATTCTTAAGAGCACTTAACTGTTGTGCTTTAATTTCTTCCCTAAGAACCAAGTATGCAGAATACGGTTTATTGTAGTCGTAAATTCTTCCCAAGGAAATTTCAATGGTCCTGTTAGTAACCTGGTCCAAGAACATCTTATCGTGCGAAACTATTACCAAAGCTCCGCCATAATTCACTAAGAATTGCTCTAGCCACAAAATAGAATCTATATCCAAATGGTTGGTAGGCTCATCTAATAATAAGACATCATTGTTTTGGAGTAGAAGTTTTGCTAACTCTATGCGCATTCGCCACCCCCCGGAAAAAGTATTGGTACCTTTATCGAAATCCTCCCTTTTAAATCCTAATCCTATTAAAATTCTCTCTGTTTGCCCCTGATAGTTATATCCTCCATGAAGTTCGTAGGAATGCGTCAAATCATTTAAATCTACCATCAACTGATGATAGGAATCACTTTCGTAGTCTGTTCGCTCAGCAAGCTTAGTATTTACTTCTTCCAGGGCTCTTTCAATCTCCTTTATCTTTTCAAAAGCCTCATAAGCCTCTTGTAAAACAGTCCTACCCTGCTCAAATTCTAGATCTTGCTTTAAGAATCCGATACGGATATTTTTTTCTGTAGCCAGTGTTCCCGAATCCG
>CAZWPZ010000191.1:0-2287 GCA_964636005.1 uncultured Eudoraea sp. | reverse complement strand
CTATAGAAACCCATAAAGCATCTTGGGGTGGTTCTAAGGTGTTAAATTGTGATTCCAAAAGAGCTACAGGCATAAAATGGTCTTCCCTTCTTTGCATTCTTTGCCATATTTCCTGAAAATTGCCGTGAAGAAATATCCAGGCCGTATGTTGTTCAATATCTTTTTCCAATAGATATCGATACGACTCTTTAAGTGCAGAACAACCTATGATGGCCCCATTAGTCTTGTTTTTTATTGCTAGGGTGTTGAGTCTTTCTAACCATTCCACCCTATCCTCATCCGTAAGAGGAACACCTGCAGACATTTTTTTTACATTTTCTCTTGGATGAAAATCATCTCCATCAAAAAAGGGACGGGAAAGATGTTTCGACAGTAGTGACCCTATGGTACTTTTACCACAGCCAGATACGCCCATAATAAATAGAATGGATTTTCTTCTTTTCATACTATTGGCTCCTCAATTTTTACATCCACCATTTTGATTATTTCTTTAAGGTTGGCTTGGTAGTCAAACCATATACAATTCTTGTCTCTCTGGAACCAGGTAAGCTGGCGTTTAGCAAAACGCCTTGTATTTTTCTTTATTTCCTCGATTGCAAAATCGAGATCGTACTTCCCGTCAAAATAGTCGAATAGCTCTCTATAGCCAACGGTCCTTAAGGCATTTAAGTTCCTAAATTCTATTAATCCTTGTACTTCTTTTAACAAACCCTCTTCCAGCATTTGATCCACTCTGTTGTTTATCCTTTGGTAGATAATATCTCTGTCTGCTTTAAGACCGATCACAACAGAGTTAAAATTTCTTTCTTCAGGGGTATTTCTCAAGAAAGACGAAAAGGGTCTTTTAGTCGCAATGGAGACTTCTAATGCCCTAATGAGACGATGTGGGTTATACAAATCGACACTTTGGTAATACAAAGGATCTAGTTCTTTAAGTTGTTTTTGTAGGACTTCGATACCTTTACGATCATATTCGCTATTAAGCTGTCTTCTGATTTCTTTATCTACATCTGGAAAATCATTGAGACCGTATAGAACAGCGTTAATATACAACCCGCTTCCGCCAGTCATGAGAACAATATCCTTTTTTTTAAACAATTGCTCAAGTAGAGAAAGACTTTCTTTTTCAAAATCCCCCACGGTATAGTCCTCCTGTATACTTTTGTTATAAATAAAATGATGCCTTACTAACTGGAGTTCATAGTCGGATGGAACAGCGGTTCCTATACGCATCTCTTTATAAATCTGCCTGGAATCTGCACTTAAAATATCGGTATTGTAATGTTTTGCCAAGTTTATAGCCAGTCGCGTCTTACCTATTGCTGTAGGTCCAACAATGGTCACTAAGGTCTTCTTCATTTTAAACTACTTCCGCAATTATAGCAATGCTTTGCATTTGGCTGATGACCCTCTGCTCCACAGTGTGTGCATGTTACCGGGCTTTCATCCACGCCCTCTTTAGTCCCTTTTGCTATTTCTACTGTAACAATTCCAGTGGGGACGGCAATTATACCATATCCAATAATCATAATGAGCGTAGCAATAAATTGTCCTAATCCTGTTTCTGGTGAAATATCTCCATAGCCTACTGTGGTAAGGGTTACAATTGTCCAATACACACTGTGTGGAATACTGTTAAACCCATGATCGGGCCCTTCAATAAGGTACATGATTGTTCCCAATAGAATGGATACAACAAGAACAAAGAACACGAAAATAAAGATTTTTGTTCTACTGGCTCGTAATGCACGCAATAGATTGTTAGATTCCCCTACATAGCGTACAAGCTTCAATATCCGGAAAACCCGGAGTAATCGAAGAGCCCTGAATGCCGTTATATATTGAGAACCGCCAATGAAAAACGATAGGTATTTTGGTATGGTAGATAATAGGTCTACTATTCCAAAAAAACTAAAAATATATGCTTTTGGTTTTTGAATACATATAAGTCGAAGGATGTACTCTATTGAAAATAAAATGGTAACCACCCATTCAGAAACATTGAAAAAAGTATGAAACTTATTATCCATAGAGGGGATACTCTCTAGCATTACAATAAGGATACTGTATACAATGACGATCAGAAGAATTATATCAAATAATTTTCCTGCGGGCGTATGTGTCCCGTAGATTACTTCATGAATTTTAAATTGCCAACCTTTCTTTGGCTTAATTTCGGTTTCCAAAACTATAAATTGTTTAACGCAATAATCTCTAGCCCTTTTTTATGTTTTAAATATCCTTCGATGATAGTTTTCGTTCCCGAAGAATTGGTCATTGGGGTTAT
>CAZWPZ010000190.1:0-2564 GCA_964636005.1 uncultured Eudoraea sp. | reverse complement strand
TCTATCCCTATATAATCCAAGTCTTGCCAAAAAGGAGTTCTTTTATATTCGTCCCAATTGGCTGCATAAGTGAGTTTCCCTTTATATACTTTTCTTATTTCTTTTATCAAGGAGGTCCAAAACTGAGGTCTATTGGTAATAAACTGTTCGAGTTCTGTTCCTATGCACAAAATTTCTGTCTTTGTTTCCTGTGCTAATACCGCATAAGTCAAGATAAAATCCTTGTAAGAAGACTCTAGTTTTTTCCAATTTGCTTCAGTTTCCATTTTAAGTTTCCCCGTAAACTCACCCTTCCAAATCCATATTTGCGGTTTGAGCATAACCTTTACCTGATTAGCTCTTAATAGATTGATATATTGCTTTGCACCATTCTTGGTCTCTCCATACCATTGTCTGTCCGAATCAAAAACAAGTTCTGGTGAGCTCAAGTCTCTAATAAATCCAAAGGGCATTACCGCAGCATGGTCGGCATTTATTTTCAAAAAAGCATCCACATGCTCTTGCACAGCACGATCTCTGGATGCAACAAAACTTATGCCGTTAATCTTACTTTCTGTCTGACTTACACAAGAAATCTGAAAAAAAATAAGAAGAAAAAAACCGAATAAACGCGTGATACAGGATAAGCGCATAAAACAAAAGTAAGATATAATTGCCATCAAATGCAGTACTGCTTGTTAAGTTATTATCTTTATAGACGACTTAATTCAAAACGACCTCCTCGATATGCAACATATTGTCATAATTGGTAATGGCATTGCTGGAATAACCACTGCCCGACATATTCGTAAAAATTCAGACCATAGGATAACCATAATTTCGGCAGAATCGGAATATTTTTTCTCCAGAACCGCTCTGATGTATGTTTATATGGGGCATATGAAATTTGAACACACCAAACCTTACGAAGATTTTTTTTGGAAAAAGAATCGTCTCGATTTAGTACAAGGATATGTCGAGACTGTAGTGCCAAATGCGAAGGAACTGCATTTAAAAAACGGAACAATAATAAAATATGATAAGCTCGTACTGGCAACCGGTTCTAAACCAAACAAATTTGGTTGGCCTGGACAAGACCTAATGGGAGTACAAGGCCTTTACTCCAAGCAAGATTTGGAATTGCTCGAGAAAAATGCCCCGAATAACAAGGTCTGCAAAAGAGCAGTAATAGTTGGAGGAGGACTAATTGGTATAGAACTGGCAGAAATGTTGTGCTCTAGAAAAATCCCAGTTACTTTTCTAGTTCGAGAACAAAATTTTTGGGATGGGGTATTGCCACAGGGGGAAGCCAAAATGATAAACGAGCATATTCTGGAACACCATGTAGATCTAAAACTAAATACGAATCTTCAGGAAGTAGTAGGTAATGATCAGGGTGAGGTACAAGAAGTTAGAACAGATAAAGGCGAATTGATAAACTGTAACCTTGTCGGTCTTACCGCAGGAGTATCTCCAAATATTGGGTTTTTAGAAAATTCAGGCATCCTTCTGGGAAAAGGAATCAAGGTAAATAAATTCTTAGAAACCAATCTGGAAGATATCTATGCCATTGGGGATTGTGCGGAACAAACGGAACCTGTTGTGAACAGACGATCCATTGAAGCAGTATGGTACACCGGAAGAATGATGGGCGAAACTTTGGCTCAAACTTTATGTGGAAATAAAACTGCCTATAAACCGGGACATTGGTTCAATTCTGCGAAGTTTTTTGATATTGAATACCAGACCTATGGTGTTGTTAATAGCCAGCGGAATATTAAAGATTTTGAATCTCAATTTCATTGGAGGCATCCTGAAGAAAAAATCTGTGTTACCCTGGCATTTCATAAATCAACCAAAGCATTTCTGGGTATCAACACCTTTGGCATTAGAATGCGCCATGATGTTTTTAATCGTTGGCTCCAGGAAAACCGATCCATCGATTATGTAATCTCTCATTTGGATGAAGCGAATTTTGACCCAGAGTTTTATCACAAATACGAAGACTTGATTCTTGCAAAATACCAGGAGGATTTTAATATTCAAATACCAGAAATGAGGAATGCGTAGTGAAACTTGTTGTGAAATAATTAAACGATCAAAGTGTACCTAAAAAACATATAGATGAAAACTATGGATAAAAATATGTCTATAAGCAAATGGCAGGAAAATTCACTAAACGCTGCACAAAAAATAGGGTTAACTTTAGGGTACATTGGGTTACTTATTATTGTACTCGCCGCCTTTAATACTTCCTTCCCCTCTAAACCCATTTGGTTAAGTATTGCATTAGTTTCACTCTTTGCAGGAATAGTTTTATATGCACGCGCAAGTTACGTACATGAGATAGATGGTATAAAAAATAATGGTGTTTGGTTCCATTCCGTTTCTTCCAGAGGTTGGATTGGATGGCTCGCAGGAATAGTAATTACCAGCTTTTATATTGTATTGTACTTCTATCCCGAATACCTTGGCCTGAATGCAAATGGCTCTAATACCGGGGTAATTGGTTTATTTGATCCTTTAAGCCGGCTTTTAAGTGGAAATCCTGCTAGCCAATGGTTTGTCTATGGAACCTTGTATAC
>CAZWPZ010000189.1:0-15318 GCA_964636005.1 uncultured Eudoraea sp. | reverse complement strand
TTATATCTTTTGCCATTTTTGGTTTAATTTTATAGTTAAATAATCGCTAATATGTCGCTTTCGCGCATCATTAAATAATCAGTGCCTTCAAGTTTAAGCTCAGTACCAGCATATTTTCCATAAAGAACAGTGTCGCCTATTTTTACGGTTACTTGGTCGTCCTTTGTTCCAGGACCAACCGCTACTACTTTACCTTTTTGAGGTTTTTCCTTAGCTGTATCAGGGATATACAACCCCGAGGCAGTTTTAGTTTCAGCTGCCATAGGCTCAATAAGAACCCTATCTGCTAATGGTTTGATGTTTACTTTAGCCATATTAATTAGTTTTTAGTTTATAAATTTCTTCTTTCTTTAGACACATATTGTGCCAATAGGTTAAACCTGACAAATTGGTAAAACAAAAATGCCAGCTTGTCATTGTGCTGGCATTTTTAAATTATTGTTGTTTATTATGTGCTATTGGACTGTATCCAATGGGTTGTTTCCTGGTTGGGACGAAGGGACTTGTTCTGGAACTTCTTCTGGTACTGTTTCAGGAACTACGTTCTCCAAATCGTCACCTTGTAGTAGCTTTGATTCTGTTTCACCAAAGTTACCTTTTAGGGTTACATTAGATAATAAGATTAAAACTATTAGTAGTGTGGCTAATGTCCAAGTACTTTTGTCGAGAAAGTCTCCTGTCTTTTTTACACCACCCACTACTTGGTTTCCTCCACCACCAAAAGAGGATGATAATCCCCCACCTTTAGGGTTTTGAACCATAATTACCAAAACCAATAGTAAACAGACTACTATGATAAGAATTAAGAATATTGTAAAAGTGCTCATTTAATCTATATTTTCTTGCTGCAGCTTTTTCACCGCTTTAATTCGGCTTGCAAAGAAACTACTTTTTTCCGGATATTTCAAACTTAAAATCTTATAGGCTTGAATAGCTTTTTTATATTTTTTTTGTTCTAGATATACCCGGGCTAAAGTCTCCGTCATTAATTCTTCCTTCTTAAGCCTATTTGAGTTTTCTAAGTCGACTTGCTTCGTTTCTTTTTCTTTGGGAATAATTTTTGGCTTACTCTCAATGAACTTATCGATTAAATCAAATTTTTTCTTTTTAGAAAGTTCCCCAGCAGAAGGTGCTTGTTCTGAGGCTTCTTTTTTTATCCCTGTTGAAGGTTCTCTTTCTATAGTTTTAAAGGAAGTGATTTGGAGCCATTCTGTAAAAGAGTGTTTTTCTTTTTTAGTAAATGGTAAGGGTTTACCTATTTCTAATTCCTGGGCAGTCTCAACATCATCCGTAGTTTTTGAATCTTCTACCTCTTCCTCTTTAAATTGGAACAGACTTGGATCCAAAATGTCGTCTGCATCTTTTAGACTTTGGGGAAGTGGCTGATCGCTAGATTCTTCGATCAGTTTTGTATTTGCATCAGGATTTGGCAGAACTTCTTCGGTTACCACCTCGGTATCTTTTAATGAAGGCTCCCGACCCATAATAGAATCAGCAATGGAGTTCTGCAAAAAAACCTCAGAAGTTATAAAATCAAATAATATCTCTCGGTCTGCTGTATATGCTGCCGTAGCCTTTAGGGCATTGTTGTATTTAAAGCTATTCTGTGTTTTTAAACCTTTGAGATGTAACGCTCGGGCCGCCTGAAAAAATGGATAATTCTCTAGTATATGTTCCAATTGGTTCGTCTGACTTTCACTGATGCCTTGATCAGGGCGTTGAAGTAAATATGTAAAATCAGTAACCTTCATTCGTCTCAATAATAAACTACCAATTTGCTAAAGATTCATTAAAGATATCTTGTGTAATTCTATCAAATATTTCCTGATAGGCTTCATCCTGAACACTGGATAATTGTGCATTTGCATCGTAATCATAAAAGAAAGAAAAGCGAGATTCAAAATCGGCATCCTCTTTTGTCTTATTAAAAAACCGAACGTTTACCGCAATGGTAAGTCTGTTTTGTGCTGCCCTTTGTTCAGCGGTAGCCGTCATTGGAGAAACTCTGTATTCTACAATTTCACCTTCATATATTAGATCGCCATTGGTGGTAACTAAATCAAGACTGGTTTGGTTTAAAATTACATCTTGTAGAGCCAAAGTAAAATCTCTGTCAAGTCCGGGTTCAAAAGTTGAGCCTGGACTCTGTGCAGCGTAATTTTGAAAATAATTTACCTGAAAGGTAGTAGCCGACCCTACATCTCCTCCAGTAAAATTATAGGCCCCACAACTAATACAAAGGAAGATAAGCAAAAGGCCAGAATAAGTGTGTAATTTTTTCAAAAGTATGGTTTTTATAAATCGTACTGTTTTATTTTTCTATATAAGGTTCGCTCTGAGATCCCTAATTCAGTTGCCGCGGCCTTTCTCTTACCCTTATTTCTCTCCAGAGATTTCCGAATTAACTCTATTTCCTTTTCTTGTAAAGAAAGGGTTTCCTCCTCTTCTATTTCTTCTGCAAAATGATATTTGTCTTCCTGCGGACTTTCTTTTCTCGGCTCTACCTGGACTTCAGCAATCGGCAAGGCCTGGAAGGTATTTCCTTCTTCCTGAAGCGTTTCCTTTAGACTCTCTTCTTCCTCTTCGCCATAAATCTTTCGGATTAAATGTTCGTTTTCCTCCTGGACTTTAGAGGCATCTCCATCTTGTAATAGCTTTAAAGTAAGTTTCTTTAGGTCATTTAAATCTCCTTTCATATCAAAAAGGACTTTGTAAAGAATTTCCCTTTCGTTGCTAAAATCTCCTTCTCGCTTATTTTTTTGAATTATAGCGGGTAGATTGGTATTGTGAGAATTGGGCAAATACCCATTTAAAACACTTCCGGTGATTTGTCTGTCACTTTCTAAAACAGAAATCTGTTCGGCCACGTTTCTCAGCTGTCTAATATTTCCTGGCCAACGATATTTTAAAAGTAAATGAATGGCATCATCTTCTAACCTGATTGTTGGCATCTTGTATTTCTGGCCAAAATCTGCTGCAAATTTTCTAAATAGTAAATGAATATCATTTTGGCGATCCCTTAAGGGAGGAAGATGAATTTCAACCGTACTTAATCTATAGTAAAGATCTTCTCTAAATTTCCCTTCTTTAATGGCCATGGCCATGTCCATATTGGTTGCAGCTACTATTCTGACATCTGTTTTTTGTACTTGAGAAGAACCTACCTTTAAAAATTCCCCATTTTCAAGTATTCGCAACAGTCGAACCTGAGTTGTTAGTGGTAATTCACCTACTTCGTCTAAAAAAATTGTTCCACCGTCTGCTACTTCAAAATACCCTCTTCTGGTTTGTGTTGCCCCAGTAAAGGCACCTTTCTCATGCCCAAATAATTCACTGTCAATGGTTCCTTCCGGAATAGCTCCACAGTTAACAGCTATGTATTTCGAATGCTTTCGATGCGACAGGGAATGAATAATTTTAGGAATAACTTCTTTCCCAACACCACTTTCACCAGTTACTAAAACGGAAATATCAGTTGGAGCTACCTGCATTGCTTTTTCTAAAGCACGGTTAAGCTTAACATCATTGCCTATTATTTCAAAGCGCTGTTTAATTGCCTGAACTCCTTCCATACTTAATTGTTTTCAGAATAACCTATTGCCTTTCCTCTTAGTGTTGCGGAGGTGCAGGATTCAATTTTCACCATCACGAAATCGCCAACCTTGTAATTTTCTTTGGGAAAAACTACAACCGTGTTCTGAGAATTTCGACCCATCCATTCTGCATCCGACTTCTTAGAAACACCTTCAATTAAAACTTCCTCAATGTTCCCAAGATGGCGTTTTGTTCTATAGAGGCTATGCGATAATTGTTTTTCTATAATCTCTGCCAACCTTCTTTTCTTTATTTCTTCGGGAATATCGTCTTGCAATTTACGCGCCGCCATAGTTCCCGGTCTTTCCGAATAAGCAAACATAAAACCAAAGTCGTACTTCACATAGTCCATAAGAGATAAGGTGTCCTTATGATCTTCCTCGGTTTCGGTAGGGAATCCTGTAATCATATCTTGACTGATAGCGCAATCTGGAAGTATTTTTCGAATATTATCAATTAATGTAAAGTACTCTTCTCTCGTGTGTAAGCGATTCATTGCTTTCAATATTCTATTGCTTCCACTTTGCACTGGCAGGTGTATATAATTACAAATATTTTGATACTTGGCCATTACTTGTATAACATCCAAAGTCATGTCTTGTGGGTTGGAAGTAGAGAACCGTATGCGCATTTTTGGTTGTGCCTCGGCGACCAAAGCAAGCAATTGTGCAAAATTTACTGAAGTCGCTTTCTGCATATCGGAAGCATCCTTAAAATCTTTTTTAAGACCTCCTCCATACCACAAAAAACTATCTACGTTTTGTCCTAAGAGCGTGACTTCTTTATACCCTTTTTCCCAAAGGTCATTTACCTCCTCTACAATAGAGTGGGGGTCTCGACTGCGTTCTCGGCCACGGGTAAAGGGAACAACACAAAAGGTACACATATTGTCGCATCCTCTGGTAATAGATACGAAAGCAGTAACTCCATTTGAATTTAATCGGACTGGTGCAATGTCTCCATAGGTCTCTTCTTTGGATAGAATTACATTTACTGCATTTCTGCCTTCGTCCACATCTTTAACTAAGTTAGGTAAGTCTTTATAGGCGTCCGGACCAACCACCATATCTACTATTTTCTCCTCTTCCAGTAACTTACTTTTTAAGCGTTCTGCCAGACAGCCCAGAACTCCAACTTTCATATGAGGACGTGTTTTTTTTACAGCATTAAATTTCTCCAGCCGTTTTCGGACGGTTAATTCTGCCTTTTCTCTGATAGAGCAGGTATTGACTAAAACCAAATCGGCCTCATCTATAGAAGTAGTAGTATTAAATCCTTCTGTCGAAAGTATTGAGGCGACTATTTCACTATCCGAAAAATTCATTTGGCAACCATAGCTCTCAATGTAGAGATTTCTTGTGTTCCCAGCATTGGTCGTTTGTACTAAGGCTGTGCCTTGTTTTTTCTCGTCAATTATTTTTTCCATTTGCCTTCCTCCTGTAAACCAAAATATTTAGAGGCGCAAAGATAAGACAATAATAACTATTAGTGACAAATTGGCAGATATTTATTTGTTCTGCCTTTCGTTAAAATCTAATGCAATCCCCTGCCTTTTCTTCTTTTTTCTTTTTCCTTTAGTCTAATGATATCATCTTAATCTCATTCTCAGAAGCCATGTCGTTAATTTTGGAAATGTTTTTCTCGAACAAGTTTTGGAGTTTGTTTATTTCGATTTCCAGTTCCTCTTTTATTTCTTTGAAAAAAGCAACTGCCTGATCTGTAGGAATATAGTCGCCCCTCTGTGAATCTGACATCAAAAAGGCCAGCCTATTGTTGATCCTAATACCATAATTTAAAGGATCTTGTCTGCTTTGATTCTTCGTCATATGGATTTTGTTTTCAACTTCACTTAGATTTGTTTCAAAATTAGACACGATTTCCATCAAGTCTTTCTCTGATGGGGCTTTGTTTTTAATATAATCCAAATCCTCTTTTACTTTACGAATGTCAATTATGGCTTGGTTGGCTCTACTCACCTGATCTCTTACCTGAATCAGAAAATCGAACTGTTCCTTAAAATCTTCGGTAGTATTCGTTACTCTTGGATCTTTTACCACGGTAAATTCTTGTTCCATGGTTTCGCCATTGTAGGTCAACCTGATTTTATAGACCCCAGGCACTGCTTTGGGACCTCTATTCGGGGAAGAATAAAGTACCATGCCTTTAAAACTCTTAAATCCCGGGTAACGGAGATCCCAAATAAACCGATTTCCTCCTGATTTCACTTTTAAAGGTTTGGTCGCTTCCGGATCTAATTTATTTTCCTTCGTATTGGTTGCATACTTCTGGATTATGTTACCAGAGACATCCAGAATTTCTAGTTGTACGTTGTCACTTTCTTTACTTTCTTTGATATTGTAATTAACGATCACGCCGTTAGGATGATTTTTTCCTTCTAATCTCAAATCAGCGCTACCCCAGCCTTCGGATTGTTGTGTCCTGTATGTTTTATCGGGCTTGTATAAATAGAAGTCTTTTTTCACCATTTCTTCCGATAATTGATGAAGGGGTGTCAGGTCATCGATCATCCAGAAACTTCTGCCGTGGGTCGCTGCGATTAGATCGTTATCGCGTACCGCCAAGTCTCTAATAGAAGTAATGGGTAAATTCAATTGAAAAGGAGTCCAATTTTTGCCGTCGTCAAAAGAAACATACATCCCCCATTCGGTACCTGCATATAAAAGACCTTCTCTTACTTTGTCCGACCTAATGGCTCTGGTGTAATAGTTTTCTTTAATTCCATTGGTTATCAAGTTCCAGGTTTCACCATAGTTGGTAGACTTGTATAAATAAGGTGTATAATCGCCAAATTTATAAGAAGTCGCAGCCATGTAAACCACCCCTTTTTTAAAAGGACTTGGTTCTATGCAATTAATCATGTTTAATTTAGGAGATAGAGACTCAGGAGGGGTGATATTGGTCCAATTGGAGCCGTCGTCCTTGGTTACATGAACCAAGCCATCGTCGCTACCTACATAAATAACACCTTTCTCTAATGGAGATTCTGCAATTGCAAAAATATTAGAATAGAACTCAGCTCCTGTATTGTCTTGTGTTATGGGGCCTCCAGAAGATTTGATTGTTTCTGGTAAACCTCGTGTTAAATCCGGAGAAATTACCTTCCATGATTGTCCTTCGTTTGTAGAAACATGTAAGAAATTAGAACCTGCATAAAGCCTGTTGTTATTGTGAATACTAAAGGCGACTGGAAAATTCCAATTAAAACGATACTTCATTACTTCGGCACCAGAACCAGCAGGATTGTCTGGCCATACGTTGGTAGATCTCGTTTGGTTGATGGAGTGGTCCCTGCGCATCATATATCCTTTATAGGTGCCACCATATACAATATCATTGTTTTTGGGATCAGGTGCCAAGTGAGCACTTTCCCCACCTGCTGTTGTTTCCCAATCCTTTTCTCCTATGCTCTTTGCGGCACTTCTATGTGCAATTCGAATAGTAGAATTATCCTGTTGCGCACCATAAATTCTATAGGGAAAACTATTGTCTGTGGTAACCCGGTAAAATTGTGCCGTTGGTTGGTTGTGATAGGTGGTCCAATTGGTGCCTCCATCGTTGGAAACCTGTGCACCACCATCGTCTGCGATAACCATTCGCTGATTGTTATTCGGATCTATCCATAAATCATGGTGATCTCCATGTGGTGCGTTTTTTAAACTAAAGGTACGACCTCCATCTGTGGAGACCCCATAACTTACATTCATCACATACACCTTGTTTTTATCTTGTGTGTCTGCATAAATTCTGCTGTAATACCACGCCCTCTGTCTCAGGGCTCTATTTTCATTTACTTTTTCCCAAGTTAGTCCGCCATCGTCCGACCTAAAAAGTCCTCCTTCTGCAGCTTCAATTATCGCAAAGACCCTTTTTGAATCTACTGGGGAAACACTTATTCCTACTATTCCCCAAGGAGCAGGTGGAAGTCCTTTGTATTTAGAGATATCCGTCCAGCTTTTACCACTATCGGTACTTTTATATAACTTACTGTCTGGGCCTCCGCTATCCATTCGGTACCCATTTCTCTTCATTTCCCATGTGGAAGCATATAGTATTCTCGGATTATTTGGGTCGAGGACCAAATCGCCAACTCCTGCTTTCTCACTTTCATAAAGAATTTTTTCCCAAGTGCCACCTCCATCAACACTTTTGTATAAGCCTCTGGTTTTATTTGGTTTCCAAAGATTGCCAATAGCTGCAACATAGATGATATCTGGGTTGGTAGGATGAATCCTTATTCGGCTTATATGTTCTGATCCATTTAGACCGATAAACACCCAGCTTTCTCCTGCATCTTCACTTTTCCAAACTCCATTTCCAGAAGATACATTCCCCCGAAGCGTTTGTTCCCCTTCTCCTACATAAATAACATTGGGGTCCGATTCAGAAACAGCAATTGCCCCAATGGACCCTCCAAAGTAACCATCCGAAATACACTCCCAAGTGCTGCCGGCATCTTCTGTTTTCCAAACACCACCTCCGGCAGTGCCCATGTAATACAAGAGATTGTTGTTAACAACACCGGAAACTGTTCCCGCTCTTCCTCCCCGAAACGGCCCTACCAGTCGCCATTCAATAGAATTGTAGAGCGCTTCGTCATAGGTTTTAACGGGGTTGGTTTTCTTTTTACGTTGTGCGGCTGCTGGAATAAAAAACGAAAATAATACAATAGAGAGTAGTACTTTTTTAAGCATAGTTATAGGATTAGCGTGTCGGCTAAAAATAAGCTATTTTTTATAGGGAATAAAGGAAGACAAGCAAATTTTGCCACCTCATTTTCGTTAGTCCAAATGCTTTATTCTATTGCTTGTTTTGGGCCATGATTTGATGAATAAAAGAAGGAAATAAAAAATTTGACATACTTTTGTTCTCTCAAAAAAGAATGAATGGCTAAGAATTTAGTAATCGTAGAGTCTCCAGCAAAAGCAAAAACTATTGAGAAATTTCTGGGTAAAGAGTTTAAGGTAGCATCTAGTTTTGGACATATTGCCGATCTTCCGTCCAAGGAATTAGGAGTTGATGTAGAGCAGCAGTTTAAACCCAAGTATATTGTTTCTCAAGACAAGAAGCCTATTGTTAAAAAACTGAAAGACCTGGTTAAGAACGCTGAAGTTATCTGGCTGGCAAGTGATGAAGATAGGGAGGGGGAAGCAATTTCATGGCATTTGGTGGAAACATTAAAGCTGGATAGAGATAAAACCAAACGAATCGTTTTTAATTCCATTACAAAATCTGCCATTCAAAAGGCTATAGAAAATCCGCGAGAAATAAATTATGATCTCGTTAATGCGCAACAAGCGAGAAGGGTATTGGATAGATTGGTTGGGTATGAGCTTTCACCAGTACTGTGGAAAAAGATTAAACCGGGTTTATCTGCTGGAAGAGTGCAATCTGTAGCTGTACGTTTAATTGTAGAGCGGGAAAGAGATATAGATGCCTTTACACCGGAAGCGGCATATAAGGTTGTAGCAGAATTTAAAACAGAAGACGGCGCAGCATTTTCTGCCAGATTGCCCAAGGGATTTGCAACCAAGAAGGAGGCTGAATCCTTTTTGTCTTCGAATATTAGCGCTGCGTTTGAGGTTGCTAGTTTGGATAAAAAGCAGGCAAAAAAATCCCCTGCAGCACCTTTTACAACCTCCACCTTACAACAAGAGGCTTCCAGAAAAATTGGATTCTCGGTATCCAGGACTATGCAGGTCGCTCAGCGACTATACGAAGCGGGACTTATTACCTATATGAGGACGGATAGTGTTAACCTATCCGGAGAGGCAATTAAAGCGGCAAAGGAAACCATAGTGCATATGTATGGTGAGGAATATAGTCAGGTTCGAAATTATAAGGGTAAGTCGAAAGGGGCGCAAGAGGCACATGAAGCCATTCGGCCAACCGATATGAATAGGCAATCTCCTTCTCTGGAAAGAGATCAGTTTAAGCTTTATGAACTTATATGGAAAAGGACACTGGCCTCGCAGATGAGTGATGCGCAATTAGAAAGGACCAATGTTAAGATTAAATCAGATGCCTATACGGAACAGTTTACCGCCAATGGTGAAATCATCAAGTTCGATGGATTTCTAAAGGTCTATCTAGAAGGAAAAGATGAAGAAGATTCTGTAGAAGAACAAGAGGGAATACTGCCAAATATGCGCGAGGGAGATGCCTTATTTTATAATTTCATTACAGCCACAGAACGATTTACAAGACCCCCATATAGGTATACTGAAGCTACTTTGGTAAAGAAGCTAGAAGAATTAGGTATCGGTAGACCATCAACCTACGCACCTACTATTTCGACCATTCAAAATAGAGGTTATGTGGAAAAAGGTAGTGTAGAAGGAGTAGAACGATCGTATACCCAATTTGTACTGGAAAGTGGAGATCTTCAGGAAAAGTCCTTGACCGAACTTGTCAATTCAGACAAAGGTAAGTTAGTGCCGACGGATATAGGTATGATAGTTAATGACTTTCTGGTAGATCATTTCTCTCATATTTTGGATTATAATTTTACTGCCAAGGTAGAAAAGGACTTTGATGAAATTGCAGCAGGCGATGAAGATTGGCAAAAAGTAATGAAGCAGTTCTATGACGATTTTCATCCCAATGTGGTAGATGTGGAGGAGAATGCCGATCGGGCAAGTGGAGAGAGAATTCTTGGTAAAGATCCTTCGACGGGAAGACAGGTCTCGGTTCGTTTAGGACGGTTTGGTCCCATGGTTCAAATAGGCACCGTAGAAGAAGAAGAAAAGCCTTTGTTTGCTAGTCTGTTGCCAGATCAATCATTAAATACCATTACCTACGAAGAAGCTATGGAATTATTTCAGCTGCCAAGAAAGCTAGGCCAGTTTGAAGGAGAAGAAGTAGAGGCCAATGTAGGTAGATATGGCCCATATGTGCGTTTTGGAAAGAAATTTGTCTCCTTAGACAAGGGTGAAAGTGCATTTGATGTAGATTTAGCCAGAGCAATTGAACTTATTAAAGAAAAACAGAAGGCAGACGCACCAATAGCTAGATACGAAGACAAGGATGTTACCAAAGGGAAGGGTCGGTTTGGTCCATTTATAAAATGGGACGGCATGTTTATCAACGTAAATAAGAAATACGATTTCGATAATTTGTCTCAGGAAGATATCGAAGAGTTGATTGAGGCAAAAAAGAAAAAAGAGGCAGAGAAAGTAGTTAAGGAATGGGAGGAAGAAGGTATCAGAATTGAGAAGGCTCGCTGGGGGAGGCATAATATCATTAAAGGTAAAGCCAAGGTAGAGTTGGCAAAAACTGTAGATGTAAACAACGTTTCTCTAAAAGAGGCTATATCTTTGTTAGACAAGAAAAAACCAAAATCTAGAAAAAAATAAGACTGAGATAATAGGATGGCATTTGATTTTTTAGTTCCCGTACATGAAAGGGCGCTTGCCCACTGTGAATTATTGCCTCCTCAATCCTTAGGTTGTCACATTTATAAGCATACAAAAAAAGAGGGGTTGCCGGTTTTTGCCAATGCCTCTTTTGCTATTTTAGGGGTTTTGGAATCTCGAAATGCTTTCCAGAAGAAAAATTTTGTTCTCGATACTACAGAAATTCGAATACGGCTGTATCAACTACTAATGGGTAACTGGAATTCTACCCTAATAGACCTGGGAGATATAGAAGAAGGTGAGACGGTAGAAGACACTTATTTTGTGGTTAAGGAAATTGTTGCCGAATTATTGGAGGAAAATATTATCCCAATAGTGATTGGTGCTACCCAGGACATTACCTACCCAATGTACAGGGCATTCGACAAGATAAAGGAGATGATTAATTTAGTCTCTGTAGATAGCAGGTTCGATTTTGGGGCAGACGAAGAGTTAATCTCTTCGAATTCTTATATGAGTAAGATCATTACAGACAAGCCAAATAATTTGTTTAATTTCTCGAATATAGGATATCAAAGCTACTTTAATGCACAGGAAGAAATAGACCTGATGGAGCGGCTTTTTTTTGATGCCTATCGTTTGGGAGAACTAATTTCCGATATCACGTTGGCAGAACCAGTCTTGAGAAATGCCCATATTGTTAGTCTTGATACCAGAGCAATAAAGGCTAGTGAGATAGGAGCTTCATCTAATTTTTCTCCCAACGGCTTTGACGGAAGAGAAATTTGTGCTATTTCGAGATATGCAGGTTTAAGCGATTCAGTGCGTGTTTTTGGAATATTCGAATGTGAAAATACGGAACATTCATTTCAACTAATTGCGCAAATAATCTGGTACTTTGTAGAGGGATTTAATTTTAGAATAAAGGAATATCCGAGTGAGAAAAACAACGACTTTACAAAGTTCAATGTTCCAACAGAATCAGAAGACCTCATTTTTTACAAAAGCCTACTTACTGAAAGATGGTGGGTAGAGGTTCCATCAATTTTAACTTCACATAATAAAATAAATACACCAGCGTTATTACCATGCACCGAACATGACTATTTAGATGCGTGTAATCAAAATATTCCTGAAAGGTGGTTTAAGGCCTATAAGAAAGGTTTTAATTAACGGAAAATTATTTTAAACGATAGACTGGTTTATACAATAATTTATTCAAAATACAGTTTTAGTGAATAATAATTGTGAATACTATTTATAGTCTAAATCCAAATTTAACCTAAAGTATGAAGAAGCTATTGTTGTTATCTATAGCATTTGTTTTTTTGCTCTCGAGTTGTGGCTCAAAAACAAAAGGAGAACTAGTCGGAGTCCAGGGCAAGAAATGGTACCCCGAAAAACCTTATGGAATGGAACTGATCCCTAGAGGATCTTTCATCATGGGTAAAAGTGAGGAAGACGTGGCAAAAGTTCTCAACGCCCCCACTAAGACGGTTACTGTACGATCCTTCTATATGGATGATACAGAAATTACTAACAGTGAATATCGTCAGTTTGTAGAGTGGGTAAAGGATTCTATTGTGAGAACAAAATTGGCAGTACTTGCTGATGAGTTAGGAATGGGACCAGAAGATGGAGGTATTGGGGAGTTTGCTTTTAAAGATGCCGATACCACCAATATGTCTGTTTACGACAAATATATGTTAGACAATTATGTTGGTATGGGAGATGATTACAATGAAGGTAGAGCTTTAAATACCGATGAAGACCTAATTTGGGACGTCTCTGAATATCCGGATGAATACTATACAGAAGTTATGGATTCTATTTATATTCCGGAAGAAGAGTCCTATAACGGGCAGCGTACAATAGACGTTACACAATTGAAATACAAGTATAGCTGGATGGACATAGAAGCAGCAGCTAGATCCAGAGACTCCAGAAGAAAGGATTTTATCAAACAAGAAGAATTAGAGATATATCCGGATACAACGGTTTGGATTAGAGACTTCCAGTACTCTTATAATGAACCAATGCACAATGATTATTTCTGGCATGATGCGTATAGTGATTATCCTGTAGTAGGGGTATCCTGGCAACAAGCTCAGGCATTTTGTAACTGGAGAACAAAGTTTAAAAATGACGATCAGAAAAGTCGTGGTAAACAATTTGTAAATCAATTCAGATTACCTACGGAAGCAGAATGGGAATATGCAGCCAGAGGTGGAATCGCAGGAGGTACCTATCCTTGGGGTGGACCTTATGTTATAAGTGACACCGGTTGTTTTATGGCAAACTTTAAGCCACAAAGGGGAGACTACGCAGCGGATGCAGCCTTATACACCGTAGAGGCAAAGTCTTATGAACCAAATGACTTTAACTTATACAATATGGCTGGTAACGTTTCTGAGTGGACTAACTCTAGTTATGATCCAAGTTCCTACGAATATGTTTCCACTATGAACCCGAATGGAGGAGAGTACGACAATAAGCGCAAGGTTATTAGAGGCCGCTGCTGGAAAGATGTTGCTTATTTCCTACAGGTAAGTACAAGAGATTATGAGTATCGCGATTCTGCCAGAAGTTATATAGGCTTTAGAACGGTACAAGATTATATGGGAGAAGAAGACTCTACACAATAAAATTACGTATATAATAAATCAAACAAAGAAACCAAATACTTATTTTTAACATTAAACTTAAATTAAATTTAGAATTATGGCACAGTCAAAATCAACAAAGAAACTATTTAATATGGCCTACGGTCTTGGTGCATCGGTGGTTATTATTGGTGCACTCTTTAAGATTCTTCACTGGGAGTTTGGTCCCTTAACAGGTGGACTATTACTTGCAGTAGGTCTTATTACAGAAGCTCTAATTTTTGCTATTAGTGCGTTCGAACCCGTAGATGATGAATACGATTGGTCTTTAGTATATCCTGAATTAGCAGGAGGTATGACTTCTGGTAAATCTAACGAGGCTGCTGAAGCAAAAGAAGCAGAAGGTCTTTTATCCAGAAAACTAGATGAGCTTTTAAAGGAGGCAAATATTGATGCCAACTTAATGGAAAGCCTAGGAGACAGTATCCGTAACTTCGAAGGTGCTGCAAAAGGTATTGCACCTACTGTAGATGCTATGGAATCAACCAAGAAGTATTCTGATGAAATGGTGGAAGCCGCTTCTCAAATGGAATCTTTAAACAGTCTTTATAAAGTACAATTGGAAAGTGCTAGCAAACAAGCTAGTGTTAACGAAGAAGTTGTTCAGAATGCGAGCGCTTTAAAAGATCAAATGGAATCTTTAGCCTCTAACCTTTCTTCTTTAAATGGAGTTTACGGTGGTATGCTTACTGCTATGAATAGAAACTAATTAGGTTCTTTATTAAACCCAAATCAAAAATTAATCAAAACTAATTAGAAAACATGGCAGGAGGTAAATTAACACCACGTCAGAAGATGATAAATCTTATGTACTTGATTTTCATCGCAATGCTGGCGCTTAACATGAGTAAAGAAGTTCTTGCGGCTTTCGGTCTGATGAACGAAAAGTTAGAAGCTTCTAACATAAAAACCGAAGAGAATAACCTAGCCTTTCTCGGCGGTTTAGAAACAAAAGCATCTGAAAATGCGGAAAAATTTGGTCCGCTTTTGGAAGATGCCAAGAAGATTAAGTCGATTTCTCAATCGTATTACGATTATTTAGAAGAGCTTAAAGGAAAGATGTTATCCGAAATTGAAGATCCTAAGGATTATCAAGTAATGGACAAGTCGGATTATCTGGATCAAAAATTCTTTCAAGGAGATAATTTAGCTCCTGAAGGGAAGGAATTTTTAAAGAGAATTACCGATTATAGAAACCAGATCGTTGCAGTTTTACCTGATGGTATGGAGGATGTTGAAGAGGCAGTTAAAACCAGATTCGAAACAGGAGACGAAAAAGGTAAAGTGGTTAAGAGAGATGGAACTAAACAAGACTGGATAAACTATCATTTTGAAGGATTTCCAGTAGTAGCATCTTTGACTAAGATAACGGCTATTCAGGCAGATGTTAAAGCTACAGAACAAGATGCTTTACAAGCAATGCTTGGAGAGCAACTGTCTAGTGAAGTGTCTATGACAAACTATACAACTTTGTTGGAACAAGAAAAATCGGCTTTCTATGCCGGTGAAAAATTCTCTGGTGCAGTTGTTTTGGGTCGTAAAGATGCTACTACCAGACCAAATGAAGTAAATCTTACTCTGGACGGCAGAAAGCTGAGTGAAGGGAAAGATTATGAAATTAAGGATGGACAAGTAAAACTTCTTGTGAATGCTGGTGCTCCTGGAGATCATAAGATTGCTGGTAATCT
>CAZWPZ010000188.1:0-5569 GCA_964636005.1 uncultured Eudoraea sp. | reverse complement strand
GGCTATATCTATCTCAGTGATCCTAACTGGGCAGACAATACAGGTAACCTCTGGATGGTTACCCCAGAGAAAGAAGTCGTTCTTTTGGAAGACAATATGGGAACTACCAACGGTATAGAGATTAGTCCCGATAATGCATACTTATATGTAAACGAATCGGTTCAACGCGTTGTTTGGCGCTATGAAATCGGAGCAGATGGAGCTATCAGCAACAAAACTAAATTTCTTACTTTCGATGATTTTGGGATGGACGGTATGCGCTGTGACAAAAACGGAAACTTATATATTACCCGATATGGTAAAGGTAGTGTCGTTATTGTCTCTCCTGAAGCTAAAATTCTCCGAGAAATTTCCTTGACGGGTAAAAACCCTTCCAATATTACCTTCGGTGGTAAAAAAGGAAATCGTTGTTTTGTTACCCTGGCAGACCGGGGCTGCTTTGAAACATTTAAATCCCTCGCAGCTGGAAACTATTATTCTAAAACACAATAAATTATATACTATGGATATAAAACCGTTTAAAAACATTTTTTACACTACAGCAATTGGCTTGTCTTTAATGGCTTGTGGAGCAACAAATATTGTTTCTACTCCTATAGAAAATATAGATACAATAACTCCTAAGATAGATGAAGTAACTCTTGAAGAAAAGAGAACCTGGGGCCATGCAGATTTAGTTAAGGACACCCTGCCAGGAATTAGTCTGGATAGGGCTTATTCTGAAATTATAGGTAAAAAAAAGGGTAAAAAAGTTATTGTCGCAGTTATTGATGCCGGAATGGATTTAGCTCATGAGGATCTAGATGATGTATTATGGGTAAATAAAGATGAGGTAGCCAACAATGGAAAAGACGACGACAATAACGGCTATATTGATGATATCCATGGATACAATTTCCTGGGCGAGTCGTATAACGAACAATTGGAATATGTTCGAATGATCCGTTTGGGCATAGGGGATGATGCCACGCTTCAAAAGGCAAAACTTTTAAAAGACAAGAAATATATTGAGGCTGCTCAAAACAAAGAACGTTATGAGGAGATCATAAGCATGGTAAAAGAAGCAGATGCCACCATAAAGGAACATTTAGGCAAAACAGACTATTCTTCGGCAGACATTGCAGCAATAACCTCTACGGATCCTAAAATTGCGCGTTCGGTTTCTATTTTAAATCAAATGTTCGATATAGCAGATACTATACCAGATGTATTAAAAGAGCTACAAGAAGGTATTGATCATTTTTCGGACCAGACAAACTATCACTTAAATGTGGATTTTAATGGCCGTGAAATTGTTGGAGACGACCCATATGACTTTGACGACAGAGGTTATGGCAATGGCAACCCAAAAAACAGGGTAGATACGGAAAGTCACGGCACCCATGTAGCAGGAATTATCGGAGCGGAAAGGAATAATAATATTGGTGTCAACGGGGTGGCAAACAACGTAGAGCTAATGAGTATTAGAGCCGTACCTAATGGAGATGAGTACGACAAAGATATTGCCTTAGCGATTCGCTATGCGGTAGATAATGGAGCCAAGGTAATAAACGCCAGTTTTGGAAAAGCGTATTCGCCCAATGCGGAATGGGTATATGATGCCTTACTCTATGCCGCAGAAAAAGATGTCTTATTTGTACATGGCGCAGGAAATGATGGATTAGATCTGGATGATCCAAATAACCCGAGTTTTCCTAACGATCAAAGAAGTGCGGAAGCCAATGAATTTACCGACAACTTTATTACCGTTGGTGCCATAAATTTGGATTACGGTTCAGAAATGGTTGCTTCTTATTCTAATTATGGTAAGGTTAACGTGGATATTTTTGCTCCGGGAAGTGACATCTACTCGACCATGCCCAACAATAAATACAAACTAAATAGTGGTACCTCCATGGCTGCGCCAATGGTAAGCGGGGTTGCTGCTCTCATACGGTCTTACTACCCCAAACTCAGCGCAAAAGATGTTAAAATGGTTTTGATGCAATCTGGGCTTTCTTCTAAGTCTAGTGTTATCTTAGACGGAGATCCTGAGAAAGCGAGAGCCTTTGACGAAGCATCTAAATCTGGAAAAATGCTGAATGCTTACAACGCCTTAATCCTTGCTGACAAAGTATCGAAAAACCTTTAATCTTTCTCTCTATGAATATAGTACGGAATAGCTTATTTCTTCTTTGCCTTTTTGGCTCTCTACCTCTGGTATTTTCACAACCTAATCCTGGCTATTGGCAACAGCACGTAGATTATACTATGGAAGTGGATTTTAATGTAGAAAACTACCAATACAGTGGAACCCAAAAATTGATCTATACCAATAACTCCCCGGAAGAGATTAACAAAGTATACTACCATATGTACTTTAATGCCTTCCAACCTGGAAGTGAAATGGATATCAGACTGCAAAACATTGCAGATCCGGATGGCAGAATGGTCTCCAATGGGCAAAGTAGAATAGCAAACCTTAAGCCTGAGGAAATAGGATATTTAAGAGCGTCTTCCCTAAAACAGGATGGTAAAGAGGTTACTTTTAGCCTGGAAGGAACCGTACTTGTTGTTAAGCTGGCAGCACCAATACCTGCAGGGGGCAAAACTACCTTTGAAATGAACTTTAATGGGCAGGTACCTGTACAAATAAGAAGGTCTGGCAGAAATAATGCGGAAGGTGTTGCCCTATCTATGGTACAGTGGTATCCTAAATTAGCGGAATACGATTTTGAAGGATGGCATGTAGATCCGTATATCGGTAGGGAGTTCCACGGAGTATGGGGCGATTTTGATGTGAAGTTAACCCTAGACAAGAACTATATAGTTGGTGCTAGCGGGTATCTTCAAAACCCACAGGAAGTTGGTCACGGTTATGAAGAGGAAGGTGTAAAGCTTAAGAAGAAAAAAGGAAAAAGGCTTACCTGGCATTTTATTGCGCCACAAGTACATGACTTTATGTGGGCCGCAGACCCGGAATACATTCACGATATAGTACAAATGCCCGAAGGGCCAACCTTACATTTTCTTTATAAAAACAATCCTGAAATACTAGAAAATTGGAAAAAGCTACAGCCTAAAACCGCTGATGCGATGAATTTTTTCAACCAGAATATTGGAACCTATCCTTACAAGCAATATTCCGTGATTCAAGGTGGTGATGGGGGTATGGAATATGCTATGGGTACCCTAATTACTGGGGAAAGAAGTTTTGGCAGCCTGGTTGGGGTAATGGTTCATGAACTTGCTCATTCTTGGTTTCAACATGTCTTGGCCACCAATGAACTTCGACATAGCTGGATGGACGAAGGATTTACCACCTTTATATCGAGCTTATGTCAGAATGAAATCATGCAGGAGAATAAAGATAATCCATTCGAAAATTCGTATTCCAGCTACTATGGCCTTGTAAATGCTGGTATAGAACAGCCACAGACCACACATGCGGATAGATATAGTTTTAATTCTGCCTATGGTACCGCTGCTTACAGTAAGGGTTCTATTTTTCTTTCTCAGTTAGGTTATGTGGTTGGGCAGGAAAAGCTGATGGAGAGTCTGAAGAAATATTTTGAAGACTTTAAATTTACACACCCAACCCCTAACGATATTATCCGGACAGTGGAAAAGGTTTCTGATATGGAGTTAGATTGGTACCTGATTGATTGGACGCAGACAACAAATACCATAGACTATGGTATTAAGAGTGTTGCGGCAGAAGAAAACACAACCAAAATTACTTTAGAGCGACTAGGTTTAATGCCGATGCCGTTGGATGTCTTAATTGTGTATAATGATAATTCTCGCGAAACCTTTTATATACCTTTAAGGATGATGCATGGGGAGAAAAAGAATCCCTACCAAAGTTTAAAAAGGACTGTCCTGGAAGATTGGCCTTGGGCTTTCCCGGGATATGACTTTCTTATAGATAAGCCTCTAAGTTCAATAAAGGCCATTGTTATCGATCCGTCCCAACTAATGGCGGACATCGATATCTCCAATAACATATGGCAGAATGGAAATTGATAAGTCGAAACAGCTTTCTTTAAGACTTATTTATACCAAAAAGCACTTCTATACATCGATTTCTTAGCAACCCTCTCCCGGTTGCTAAGGATCAGGTGTGTTTCGTCCACTACCTGATTGCGATATCCCAAAAGATGGAAAAACGGCTTGCTAAAAAATCTGGCTATTCGAAGGTTTACTTTTAATCGTTCTTTTGAAGGCTGTTGCCAGGTTATTCCTGGCAATAGAGTAAGCAAGGTATCTGTTTTAAACTTGCGCAACAAGGCAGATAGTCGCAGAATCCATTGCGGAATTTCTCGAATAAGAAAAAAACCCTCTTCTCCCTGGTCTTGGTAAAGCGGCATAAATATTATGGTATCCTTTTTTGCTTTAATCTCCTCAGAATCATGATTTGCAATAGAGGTGCCCTTGGATAAGAAATCAAAGCTATTCATACCGGGGTACATTTTAAAACTATTTTCCTTACTTAAGGCATGTCTGTAAATAACCTCATAAAAGGAATTGTTGCCTTGAGAATACTGCTTTAAAAGTTTGTGGAGTTTTAGATAATCAATGTCCTTTTTGTCGATTAATCCTGCATAAACCATGGCAAGCCAAATAAAGGCTATGGCGCATTCCTTGGCTTCCGGAGTATTGTGTTGGCCAGATTCAAAGCCAAGAGAAACATAGCCTAATTCATTGATATAACTTAATAAGGGTCCTTTTAAATACTCTTCAATACCCAAAATAACAGGGACAGGAAACAATCTTGAAAAATGTCTGTTTATCAGGGCGTCATTAATAGTAATAAAAGGTAGTGTCGGGCTAGAGGTGGTATGCAGATCCACAAAATAAAATGGAGGGGAAGAGGATTTCAAAATTACATTTATCTCCTGTTGAATTTCTACTAACTCTTGCTCTTCAATGGAGTAAGCGTCTCCCTTCTTTTTTTTAATCGCATCTATTTGCTCGCCATACCAAATTCTATTTAAGTCGATGTCGATATAGCGCTTTTCCCGTAATATCGCGGGTATGTTGCCACGAATTCCATACAAACTCCCATTAAGGGGTAGGTCCTTGCTTCCTAATGCTTGAAAGACGTTTTCCAGGGCTACTACCCCGGATGGTTCGTTCCCGTGAATTCCAGCAAAAAAAACTACTGTCGGGCCTTCGTTCTTATCACTGAACAACTGACCTATAAGTCGCGACTTTTCTGTTTTTAATTTGGACATAAGAGCCTGGTCATCCCAGCTTAAAAGTCGTTGGAAGTAATGATGCCAATTAACTTTTTCCCATTTACAACAGGTAAGGAATGAATATTATTGGCATCCATTAATTCTTTGGCCTCAGCCAAATACATCTCTGGTCCTACAGTAATTAAATCGGTATTCATCAGTGTGCGAATACTCTTCTTTAGAACCTCTTTGTTGTCCAGGTCGTTTTTTACATCCGTCCATGAAAGAATGCCGCATAGATCAAGATTGGCATCTAAAATCGGTGTATGGTGAATATTCTTCCAAAGCATCATCTTTAAAACCAATTCGGTACTGTCATTATCCATCGCCGTAATGGTTTTAGAATTCAT
>CAZWPZ010000187.1:0-3265 GCA_964636005.1 uncultured Eudoraea sp. | reverse complement strand
AGCCTATTTAGATATGCAGTACGACACCCTCTCTAAACATGGACTCCATTGGGCAGCATATATCCCTGTTGATACGGCTTATGTCTGGTCCCCAGAAAGCTATGCAGGTATCCCAATCGAGAATATCTTAGGCGTTGAAGCACCTCTTTGGTCTGAGACTATCAGTACAATTGAAGAGCTTGAATATTTGGCCTTTCCAAGGGTAATAGGATATTCCGAATTAAGTTGGAGCGTAGAGGAAAATAGAAATTGGGATGACTTTAAAGTACGTCTTGGCAAGCAGGCACCCTACCTCGATCGCATGGATGTGAAATATTATCCTTCGGACTTAATTGATTGGGAGGACAGCAAATATTCTTATAAGAAAATCGACAAAGATTAGTAAATCAATTTCTCTAATCTTCTTTTGCCTCTTTTGAAACTTCTGGATCACTGAAATCGGTGATTCCATGGTCGTGTAGAATGTTGTACCACTGAATCACTTTTTTAATATCGCTAACATACACTCGGTCTTCGTCGTAATTTGGAAGTACTTCAAAAAAATACTCTTCTAGTACGAGCTTGTCATCCTTGTGCTTTACAGAAGTCTTTGCCCCTTCTTCTTTTTCATATATCTTCTTAAACACCTCACGCAAAGGCAGTTCTTCTTCCAGTGTAAATAAGGCTATTTCGGACAGAACGCTAACGTTACTGCTCATACCAACAGTAATCCTCTTTTTGTCTAACAAGGACTCAGCAACCAAACCTGTTCTTGTTTGTGTCAGCATTTTATATAATCCAGGCCTTCCGCCAATTGCTAAAATCTTATCTAAGGTCATATACTTTTTTTAGAAGCTGCAAATATAATAAGGAATCCTTTTATCGACCTCGTTTAACTGCTGGAAATCGCATTTTATACTCTACCTTGATTTTTCCTTTTGAAATATTCCCTAATTTACCCTTTAGCAACCTCCTTTTTAAGGTCGATAACTTATCCGTAAATAGGACTCCTTCTATATGGTCGTATTCATGTTGTATAACTCTGGCTAAAAGTCCATCGAAGCGTTCCTCATGCTCCTTAAAATTCTCATCACAATATCGCAATAAAACGGTATCTTTTCTCACCACATCTTCTCGGACATCCGGGATGCTCAGACAGCCCTCATTAAAGGCCCACAAAGCTCCTTCTTCTTCGATTATTTGAGCATTTATAAAGACCCTTTTAAACGATTTTAGTTTTTTTTGTTCCGCTTCATCTAAATCTTCATCATCTGAGAAAGGTTCGGTATCCACCAAAAATAATCGAATAGAGAGGCCAATCTGAGGAGCAGCCAAACCTACTCCGTTTGCATTGTACATGGTATCCCACATATTGCCAATTAGTTCTTTTAGTTTAGGATATTCCTTTGTAATCGAGACTCCCACCTTTCGAAGAACAGGGTCTCCATAGGCAACAATTGGTAAAATCATTTTATTGGGTTCTATTTAAATAAGCCTGTAAAATAAGTGTTGCACTTATTTCATCTACAAGGCCTTTGTTCATTCTCTTTTTTTTCTTCAATCCGCCTTCGAGCATGGAACTACTAGCCATTTTGGAGGTAAATCTTTCGTCTTGTCGCACGATATTCATATTGGGAATTCGCCTTTTTAGTTCCTTTAAAAAAAGCTGAATTAATGGCTCTGCTTCCGATGGAGAATTATCCATTTGCCTCGGTTCACCCACCACAATTGTATCTACCTCTTCCGTGTCCATATAGCGTATCAAAAAAGGAATCAAATCAGACGTAGGTACAGTATTTAAACCACTTGCTATAATTTGCATTGGGTCCGTAACCGCTATACCGGTCCTTTTTTTGCCATAATCAACAGACAGTATCCTTCCCATCCAAAATTTTTGCCAAAAATAAGCCTTAATTTGTTATGCCTATAAATTTTCGAGTTTTATTAAATAACACCAAGTATATTTACGCAAATTTTAAAGGATATGATGGAATTAAAAGAAATTATAGAACGGGCTTGGAACGAGCGCGACTTACTCAAGGAAGACACTACCATTAAGGCTATTAGAAAAGTTGTGGAGTTAGTAGACCTGGGAGAATTGCGGTGTGCGCAACCTGAAGGAGATGATTGGAAGATAAACGATTGGGTAAAAAAAGCGGTAATACTATACTTTCCAATTCAAAAGATGGAAGCTCTGGAGGCTGGAATATTTGAATACCATGATAAAATTCCCCTCAAAAAAGGATATAAAGAAAAGGGAATTCGCATTGTACCAAATGCCGTCGCAAGACATGGAGCTTACATATCTTCTGGTGTAATATTAATGCCAAGTTATGTCAATATTGGCGCATATGTGGATGAGGGTTCTATGGTGGATACCTGGGCAACTGTCGGTAGCTGTGCACAAATCGGCAAAAACGTTCATCTTAGTGGTGGTGTAGGAATTGGTGGCGTTTTAGAACCTGTACAGGCGGCACCGGTAATAATAGAAGACGATGCCTTTATTGGAAGCAGGTGTATTGTGGTCGAAGGTGTGAGAGTAGGGAAAGAAGCTGTATTAGGAGCAAATGTCGTATTGACCGCTTCTACAAAAATAATAGACGTTTCCGGGACCACCCCAGTGGAGAGCAAAGGATTTATCCCGCCAAGATCGGTTGTGATACCTGGTTCGTATACCAAAATATTTCCTGCTGGTAATTATCAAGTGCCTTGTGCCCTAATTATAGGTCAAAGAAAGGAAAGCACTAATAAAAAGACCTCCTTAAATGAGGCTCTTAGAGAATATAATGTGTCTGCCTAATGGTATAAGTATTTGCGATAAAATATACTTTTTCTGGCATTTTGGAGTTATTAGATTAATACGTTAATAAAAGCTTCCCCTTTTATTTCTGTGCTAATGACCAAATCTGACTCGAAAATATCTGCCTTAATAATTACCTATAATGAAATAGGCTATATTGAACAATGCTTAGAGTCCGTATCCTTTGCTGACGAAATTATAGTAGTAGATTCGTATAGTACGGATGGAACCTATGAATATCTACTCCAGAAGGATAAGGTCAAAGTAGTACAACATCCCTTTAAAAACTACACCGCTCAGAAATCCTACACCTTAGAACTGGCATCTAATGACTGGGTTATTTTTGTAGATGCGGATGAGGTGGTTACTCCAGCGTTAAAGAATGAAATCCTGGAGCTTGTACATGGTCCTAAAGAACATGTTGCTTATTGGTTTCGAAGGCAGTTTATGTTTCAAAAAAGAAGGCTACGGTTTAGTGGGTGGCAA
>CAZWPZ010000186.1:0-30209 GCA_964636005.1 uncultured Eudoraea sp. | reverse complement strand
TTATAGAAATCAAGTTTTACAGATCTCCCTAAAATCAATTGTGAATAACAATATTCAAAAAACAACAGAAATCTATAAGCGGCAGGTAGAAAAAATAAGGGATAACAGAAACATATATTCCAACACAAGCTATTTGCATCGTATTATGAATATAAAATTGCTTTTGGAGGTCTGGATGAAAAAGAATATGCTCTTAAATGAAAATAAATTTAGGAAGCACAAAAGGAGATTGCCAGATTCCTTAGTTGTTTTTGGACTCCTATTGACCATTTCCTTGTGGTATTCCCATTATTTGGTTCCGGATGACCTTATGTATCTTGAATATGGTTTTATTGAAATAGGAAGCAATGGGTTTGATAACGTTAGGACTTATATCTGGTATTTGTCAAGAAAAATTGTGGTTATTCTTCCAATGCTAATATGGTATTTTCATTGTACGAATTGGTGGCGATTTGCCATACTTTCACCTGTGGTAATTTACTCTTATCAGTTTTGGGAGGCAACACAGGATGTTCAATACCTGGATGCGGCAGGGAATATAAGAACGATACCGGTAATTGTTTTGCTGGTAATATTACTCTTATTTGTGTCAAAAATCATTAAATATAGGGTCGACCTGCTGGAACTGCACGATACCATGGTAAAGGAAATTGACACTATAATTGATAATGGGGAACTTATTGCAAATAAATCTTTTGGTTTTAACTTATTGCGCATTAAAGAATTGCGAAAGGAAATTGCCGGCGAATCTAATCAGCATAGAAAACTTATGCGCTTAATTTCACTGCGAGATGAGTTGCTAAAAAGTAGTGGGAAGGCTATTACTTAAGTAGGTACTTATAAATTCCGGGACATACGATCAATCTCATCCGTCACTTCTTTTATGATGGTTTTGACCTCTGCCTCTTGACGGCTTCTTATTTTTTGTTCAATGAGTTTTTCAATTTCCTCCTTTTTTAGTTTGGGTAAATTCTCATACTCTAAAGTTTCAGGGGGCTCTGTGGATTTAATCATCTCGCCTTCTCCAGTAATTAACCAGGCGACATTAAGCTGGGGATACACCTTTAAAATGGTTTCAATAACATCGCTTCCTACAGAAGCCTGATTCTTTTTCATTCGCAACGTATAACCATTGCTGGCACCAATAGAGATATCAAACTGCCTGGCACTCATTCCAATGTGACTGATGAATTGGATTAACCTATCAATAGTTTTTAGCATAAATAATGGTACAAGACCTTAAAAGATTTAACAACGTTTAAAACATTCTTTAACGAATATAGTGTTTTTAAAATAAATAGAAAAAAAGCTATAAAATAATTTGTATATATAGAAAATATTCTATATCATTATATGAGATTAATTTTTCTCCAGAAAGGTTTCACCAATTAAGCGTATCTCAAAATGAACAAAATTAAAACCCTCGAAAATTTACAGAAAATGCACCTTCTAATCGATTCGGAATGTACAGGTCGTCCTTTAAATCTAGCCAGGAGAATGAACCTGAGCGAACGTTCCATTTATAATCTTTTGGATTTATTAAAAGACTTCGACGCTCCAATTGAATACAGTAGAAGCAGAAAGACGTATTACTATACAAGACCATTTAGTATAGATTTCAAAATATCACTTTCAGTAACCAGTAATAACGAAGTTACCGAGTTATACAGTGGTACTTACCTAAGTTACTAATCATAAAGAAAAACAAAAAGGAAGGAGAATTTTGTTGTTTTTCGTTAGTTCTCTTTTACGGCCAGCTAGGAATAGTTGGCCTTTCCTTTTTCTATGCCAGGCGCAAGTGTAGTATAGTCTCTTAACAAAACATAATTTTGCACCTTATTGAACAAGGAAATGTTTATAAACAATTGCCTGTTTTTTGCATGAAGTTTCTTCTTGAAGTTTTTGGAAGATTTATTAAAATATTGGGTGATGCTGAATATCCTATCCTTCCCCAAATTCTTTAACATTAAATAACTGTGGTACCTTAAATAAGGTGCTAAGTTTTTTCCTCGATGTTTTTCGAAGGTATACATATGAAAAAGATATGCTTCATTGTCTTTTAAGCGAATTCTCCTTTTGTGGTACCAAAAATCATTAAGTTCTATGAGCATAAAGGCCGCAATATCTCCCTTGTGTTTAATTCCTATTCCCAGTTGCTTATCATGAAAAATTGGTAAATCAGACACGGGACCACTCCCAATAATATTTTTGCGAATAGAATGAATTTCGTCCAGACTTAAATTCGTAACGACATAGTCATTTTGACTACCCTTTATTTTTGGAATTTCATAGTCTGTAAAGCCTTCTTCTACCCAATAATAAGGATCCAGATCAAAGCCTAATTTAGCAAGTCTATTCCTTAACCCAAACAAAAAAAGGCCATTGGAAACAATATTCCAGAACCACTTTATTTTATAGTACCTACCTTTATTAACTTCCATGAGTTACGACTTTCAGTTCTGGTAGCCTACCATAGTTTCCATTTCCCTCTTGAAGTTTCATTAGTTTACGGAATTCAGTAGAAGTCATGACTTTTCTCTCGTTGGCATGGGCTATGGTATGAATCCTTTTGAGAAGATCTAAGTTGCTTGCCAGTTGTTTACGTTCTTTATCGAACCAAATGTTATCTTCTATTCCTACTCGAACACCACCTCCAACAGCAATTCCTATAGAATTCATTTTCAATTGAGCCTGTCCAATTCCGGCTAGGCTGAAAAAAGCGTTCTCAGGTAAATCCTGAATCAGCATACCTGCATGCAATAAGTTAGGTTGGGAACAGGCTATATTGCCCAATAGGAGATTAAAATAATAAGGTGGCTGCAGAAGCTCTTTTTTTATTAAATATTTCGCAAAATTTATCATACCAAGATCAAAGGCCTCGAGTTCCGGAACAATACCATATTCTTTCATTCTACCTGCCAATGATGCAATCATATCTGGGGTGTTTACACTTGCAACCTTGTTGAAATTCAAGGAACTTAAGGTTAAACTTCCCATGTCAGGCTTTAAGGCACCATCTAGTTCGAGTGCTTCAGAGCGCTGATTAAACTCTTTAAAATTTCGTCCGCTTAAAGAAACACAAATAACCAAATAAGGATCAAATTCCCTTATTCGCTCTATTATTTCGGCATATACTTCTTTCCTATAGGTAGGTATGCCAGATTTTTTGTCTCTCGCGTGAAGATGAACCATAGTAATGCCCAGATCACAAGCCTCTTTTACATCTTGAACTATTTCATCTACTGAAATAGGGACCAATGGAGTCATTTCTTTGGTCGGAATCATTCCTGTAGGAGTAAAATTTATGATAAGATTGTCCGAATTCATAGTAGCTAAAGCTTTCTATAAAAACGTCGTTTTGAATAAAACCGTATTTATATTCCTTAAAAGGACAATATTTAAGGATGAGAAACCGTAAAATACCTCCAATTGAAAACCTGTAAAATGAAGCAAGTCGATTTATTAAGCTTATCGCATTACAGTTCGTAATGCGTTTGTAAATGCCTTTACGTCTTCGGTCGTACCCGTGCTTATTCTTGCCCAATCTAATAAAGGCGGGAAGGGTCTGCCTACAACAATATTTTTTGCTTTCATTTGACTACTAAAGGTTGCGATATCACGACCTGTTTTAAAGAAAATAAAATTAGTGTGCGATTTTACATAGGGCAGGCTTAAGTCATCCAAAGCCTGGTAGATAGACTCTTTTGAAGTGTAATTCTGACGTATACTAAATTTGTAGAACGCATCGTCCCGTAGGGCTTCTTTAGCTGCTTCAATGGCCAATATATTGGTATTAGCCATCACTGCTTTTTTAAGCTTCTTTGCTAGCTCAGGTTTCGCGACTAAATATCCAATACGCATACCCGCCAAACCGTAGACCTTGGAAAATGTCTTGGAAACGATTAGGTTTCGCCCTTCCTTTACAAGTTCAACCATAGATGGGTAATCTGGTTCTGTAATGAAATCGTAATAGGCCTCATCACTAAAAATTAAGGCAGAGCGATCAAAAGATTTACAAAAATCAATCAAGCGGTTCTTTTCTAATAAGGTGCCGGTAGGATTGTTAGGATTGCATATAAATACAAGTTTGGTTTTCTTATTAATTTTAGATGCCATGGCATCGAGGTCGTGTTCTAGTTTTTCATTTAAGGGAACTCTATGCACTTTAGCCTTAAATGTTTCTGCATAACTAAGCATTGCCTGAAACGTGGGATCTGCAGCTATTAGCTCTCCCTCATTTAAGCCGTAAACAAGGCCTGTAGCTTTTAGCCCCTCTGTAGAACCTCCGGTGATAACAATACAATCGCGATGAATGTCTTCTTTTTCAGCTAGCATATCTACCAAACTAGATATGCTTCTAAATGGGTAGCGACACCCTTCATTCAGATGATCGGAAATTACTTTTTTTACCTTATCAGAAGGGCCGTATGGATTTTCATTGGCATTTAGCAAAATTTGGGAATCGCCTAATCGCGCATTATTTTTGGCTTGCGAAGCTAGGAGGTCTCCAGGGTTTAAAAGAGCCACCCCTCCAGTGAGTCCTATTGTTTTTAGCCACTCCCTTCTATCAAAATTTTTCATATCCTAAACCTATTTACAGGTTTAATATACAAATAAATTTAGCGTCAGGAGTTGCAAGAGACCGTCCATGTAGGAGGTAGAGATACTAACTAATACAATGTATTGGAAATTACGATGGTTATTATAAGAATAACCATGGCCGAGTTGACTGCGAGAGCAATTATTTTCTTTTCGTTGATGGGTTCTTCACGGCCCTTGTATAAGATATAGGAACCTATTATCCCGAGTAATCCTGAAGCTATAATTGGCAATCCGAATAAATAACGCGAAAGGACTGCATTGTTATTGACCATTATTGCGAAAGCTGCAAATGTCAGTAAACCAAGTATTAGTTTACTCAATTTATACGATTTTTCGGTATAAGAAGTATTCGTTTCCATTTACGGGGTTTTTTGAGTTACACTTTTCTAGATTACTCTGGTACGCGCCCTCAATCCTTCCTTAATCCCTATAATATTATCTACGGTTTCCCTTAAGAAATGCTTGATTATTGTATGCGGGATTCGAATAGTTGTAAACCCATCCTGAAAGGAATGCATCATATTGGTTAAATCAAGAATGGCTTGTTCGTGACTTAACATATGGTAGTCCGTATCTATCTCAATATTGAGTTTTACACGGGAAAAGGCAAGATCCACAGATTTTTTACCGTCCCACCATTCCAACATAGGGTTCGCACCCTCTTGTTTTAAGGCATAATAAAGTTTAATTGCTTCTATAGGAGTATTGTTTTGCTTGTGGAGATTGTCCATACGTTCTTTATGTCTTTTACATAAGGAAACACCATATAGATCCATAGCGTTTTTGTGTTCTGAAGAGCTGAGTGTTTTTTTACATTCTAAACATTTCATTCTGCAACGGTCGAGTTTAATTTGGGATTATAATAACCTTGCCTTTTAAACTTTATTATATTTATTCGATGTATAACCCTCTACTTATGAAAGAATAGCTGTTTTTTAGATGAACTGCATTTTTTTTGTGTAGGCCAATGGTTTTTTTGGTTGCTTTTTTCAACCAAAAATAAATGGCATTTATTATGAACAGAGTATTTCGATGTTAAAGAAATTTGGTCCCGGTGTTTTAATTGCTGCGGCATTTATAGGACCGGGTACAATTACGGCTTGTACAATAGCAGGTGTTCAATACAAATATGCTTTGTTATGGACCGTTTTTTTGGCGATTATAGCAACTATTGTTTTACAGGAGATGTCCCTTCGGATTGGGGTCATTAGCCAAAAGGGTATTTCCGAAGTTCTACGGAATTCTTTAGAAAATAGGTGGCTTAAATACACCATCCTCGGACTTGTTCTATTAGCGATTGTCTTGGGAAATATGGCATATGAAGCTGGGAATATTGCTGGTGCGACTCTAGGAATGGAAGTTGTTCTTGGTGATGCGGCAACTCCCTATTATCCTTTTATTCTTGGCCTAATAGCATTTGTCTTATTATTTATTGGTTCTTATCGGGTCATCGAAAAGTTTTTTATGGCTTTGGTTTTGGTAATGAGTTTATCATTCCTTGTAACGGCAATAATTACGAAACCGAACCTTATGGATGTTTTAAAAGGAATATTGGTCCCCTCAATACCTAGCAATAGCCTTTTTAACATTATGGCTTTGGTGGGAACTACTATCGTTCCCTATAATTTATTCCTTCATGCTTCACTAGCAAAACAAAAATGGTCCACACCGAAGGATTTACAGGTAGCACGAAAGGATAATAAGCTCTCCATAATTCTCGGCGGTCTGGTTTCCTTAACCATTATAATATGTGCCGCTTCCATTAATTCAACAACGGTGTTGAATGCAGCAGATTTGGCAAAAGGACTGGCACCTTTGTATGGAAACTCTGCAACTGTTTTACTTGGGCTAGGTCTATTTGCAGCAGGAATTACTTCCGCAATTACCGCACCATTGGCTGCCGCCTATGTTGCTCAAAGTTGTTTTGGTTGGCGCAAAGACCTTAAAGACATAAGATTTAGGATAGTCTGGATTTTGATCCTCGCGTTTGGCGTATTCTCCCTTACAACAGGAATTAAACCGATTACCATTATACAAATTGCCCAAATATCCAATGGATTGCTCTTACCAGTTATTGTCATTTTACTAATAAGCGTAGTAAATAATAAAAGAGTTATGGGGGCATTTACCAATTCTATTTGGCAAAATATAGTAGCTTTAGCCATATTTCTGTTAATATCTATATTGGCAATAAAGAGTATTTTCAAGGTAATAGGTTGGGTGTAAAAATGGATACCATAGATATAAATTGTGATGTAGGGGAGGGAGTAAGCAATGAAAAAGAATTGTTTCCTTATATCAGCTCGTGTAGCATCGCTTGTGGAGGTCATACAGGGGATTCATCTAGTATGCGAGAAACAGCTCTTTTAGCGAAAACGCACAAAGTAAAAGTGGGGGCACATCCTTCTTACCCAGACCCTGATCATTTTGGTAGAAAAAGTATTCCACTGGATAAAGAGACTTTAACCAAGAGTATTCAACGGCAAATCAATGCTCTAAAGGAAATAGTAGAATCCATAGATGTAGATCTTCATCACATAAAACCACATGGAGCCTTATATCATGATATTGCAACAAATAATATAATTGCAGAAACATTTTTAAATAGTATTAGGGATTATAAAAAGGTAGTTAGTCTATTTCTGCCATATGGGTCCAATGGATTGGCATTAGCAATGAAAAAAGGTTTCAATTGCTTTATAGAAGCCTTTGGTGATAGAAGATATGATTCTGATTTGCGTCTGGTACCACGTAGTTTGGCAGGAGCACTAATTACTAATCCTGAAGAAGTTTTGGAACAATGTAGCGGGATAATTACAAAGAAAAGAATAGATACCATAACCAAGAAGCAAAAGGTAATATCTGCTAATACAATATGTATTCACGGTGATAACCCTAAAGCATTCCAAATATTAATGTATCTTTCCAGAGAATTGCCAAATCGAAATATCATTTTAAAAAAGTGAAGCATTATTCTTTAAACATTAAACCTTTCGGTAAAAATGCTATTTTGTTAGAATGGCCCCAAATAGTTTCCGAAGATATTCTTGATGACATTCTGGCTTTTAAGGAAGCATTTAAAAATAACGTTCCCACAGCAGATAATTGGGAGCTTGTTCCTGCCTACAGTTCTCTCACTCTTATTTCTGTCTCGGAAGAACTGAACTTTAAGAGTGTAAGATCGGTAATAGAAGAGACCTATTTAAAAAGAGAACTTGGTGTCAAGCCTAAGCGTTTTCTATGGAAACTTCCGGTTTGTTATGATTTGGAATTTGGAATAGATCTAGAGGAGGTTTCGGAAATTCTGAATTTGGATAGAATTTCTTTGATTCAAGAACATACAAGCAGGCCATATACTGTCTTTGGAATCGGCTTTTTACCAGGCTTTATGTATCTGGGCGGACTCCCGGAAAAACTAGAAGTAAGAAGGCGACTATCGCCTAGAGCAAAAGTCTTAAAGGGTTCTGTAGGATTAGCCGGTAAACAAACTGGAATATATCCTCAGGATTCTCCGGGAGGATGGAATATAATTGGAAACTGCCCTATTTCTATCTTTAACGCAGAAAGGGAAGAGCCTTGTTTTGTCAATGTTGGTGATAAAATTGAATTTTACTCCATTTCTAAGGCAGAATATGATCTGCATAAAATAGAAGCCGAAGTGGGTATTTTCAAACCTAATAAAGTCGTTCTTAATGATTAAAGTTATCCAATCGGGCTTTTTTACTACCATACAGGATTCAGGCAGATTCTCCCTGAGACATAAGGGAGTACCAATCAGTGGAACAATGGATTCCTATTCCGCTTCGATTGCAAATTCAATGTTGAATAATCAGAATTCTGATGCCGTTATGGAAATTACAATGACGGGTCCAGAACTACAATTTGGTGTTGCCACTTTTATTTGTATCTCAGGGGCAGAGATGTCACCAACAATAAATGGTAGTAGTGTTAATAATAATGAAGTTATAAAAGTAGAAGAGGGAGATGTTCTGAATTTTGGAAAACTAACAAGCGGGTTTCGCACCTATTTAGCAGTAAAAGATGGTTTTAATACCGAAATTAAACTGGGAAGCAGATCGTTTTTTCAACCAATAACCAGTAGAAGTTGTGTTGCGAAAGGTATGGAAATTGAAATTGCGAGCTGTCGGTCCTATACTCCTAAGATTTTAGAAATAAAGCCAGAGTCTTTTCATGCATTTGACGAAATTGAGGTGTATCCAGGACCGGAGTTTCATATGTTGAGCAAGGATAGTGAAGCTGCATTATTCTCCAGAAAATTCTCCATATCCAAAGAAAATAACCGGATGGCGTATCAATTAGAGGAGTCTATTGAAGGCCACGAAGTAAGTATGCTCACTTCTGCCACGCTTCCAGGCACAGTTCAGCTGACCCCCAAAGGCAAATTAATTGTTTTGATGAGTGATGGACAGACCACAGGAGGATATCCCAGAATTTTACAAATTTCCAAAAGAGCTATTGCTCTATTAGCACAAAAGCGATCGGGAGATTCTATCGGCTTTAAAAAAATGCCTTACAATCTGTGATAAACACCAGTAAAAGGAACTCTAAATCTCGGTCCGTAGATACCGTCATTATCTCTTATACCACAGCCAATTACCATATTAATTTCTGCCGCATGGGGCAGGTTTAATATTCTCTTAATTCGACTAGTATCTGAGCCTTCCATCGGACAGGTATCATATCCTATTGCCGCCATGGATATCATAAAATTTTGAGCAGCTAAAGCTGCACTTTTGTGCGCAACTACCCTTAGGTCTGATTTTCTAACTTCGCGATACATTGGTTTAAATAAGCCAATAATACTAAAGATACCAAAGCGGATCATTCCCAATATCCCTAAAAACTCCGTGTATAAGGTCGGTATTAGTTTCTTGTAGTAAGAAAGAGCTAACTTTTGTCTTTTTACCTCTGTAATAGCTTCATCTTTAAATTGAGTTTTGAGAAAATCGATGTTGGCCTTGGCTCGTTTTCTCCACAGATCTTTACGAACAACCACAACAACAAGTTGTTTTGCTGTTTTGGCTGCTGGTTGATCAAAACAAGCTTTGCTTATTAATGCCTTAATTTTGGGATCAATTACATGATAAAATTCCCATAATTGTAAATTGCTACTCGTTGGTGCTAGGACTGCATTCTTAATACAATGAGCAACTTTTTCGGTTTCTATATCTTCATCTGACTTGTATTTTCTTACAGATCTTCTGTAATTAATAGCCTGGGATACGGTTTTTTCCATAATGTTAGCAAAATCAAGAAAAACCAAAGTAAGGCTTCAACCACAGACATACAAATTTAATTTTTGCCAGAACACAGCCTTTATTCTTGGGATTCTACTCTTGTAAGCAATTATTGAATATGGTATAACTATCGATTTTAAACAGTTGAAAATCAAACATATAAATAAATTTTGGTGGACTTGAATTTGAACCATAAGCCAAGGAAAATAAAAGGAACTTTTTTAAAGATTTATCTTTGATTTATATAGGTATATACCGTTGTAAAATTTTTAGAGAATCGACTAAATGGAATTGAATAAATACAGTAAAAACGTAACCCAAGATCCAACCCAGCCAGCCGCTCAGGCAATGCTTTATGCCCTAGGTTTAACCGAGGAAGATTTAAAAAAGCCATTTATAGGAATTGCAAGTACGGGATATGAAGGTAATCCGTGTAATATGCATCTAAACGATTTGGCGCAGGAGGTTAAAAAAGGAGTTCAAAATAAGGATTTAGTAGGTTTAGTTTTTAATACGATAGGAGTTAGTGATGGTATTTCTATGGGAACCTATGGTATGCGATACTCCTTACCGTCTAGGGATATTATAGCCGATTCTATGGAAACGGTGGTACAAGCCATGAATTATGATGGTCTGGTTACAGTGGTAGGCTGTGATAAAAACATGCCGGGAGCCCTCATGGCAATGATTCGATTAAACCGACCTTCTGTTCTTGTCTACGGAGGTACCATTGCGTCAGGTTGTTTTAAGGATAAAAAATTAGATATTGTTTCTGCTTTTGAAGCATGGGGTGAAAAGGTCGCTGGGTCAATGGACGATGATGACTATAAGAGTATCATACAAAATGCCTGCCCAGGTGCAGGTGCTTGTGGAGGTATGTATACAGCAAATACCATGGCCTCTGCTATAGAAGCCTTGGGTATGGCCATGCCATATAATTCTTCTAATCCGGCTATTGGAAAGGAGAAGCAAAAAGATGCTATAACCTCCGGTGAAGCCTTACGCCATTTAATTGAAAATGATATTAAGCCTAGCGACATTATTACCAGGAAGTCTTTGGAAAATGCGGTAAGACTTATCACCGTAATGGGTGGTTCCACAAATGCAGTCTTGCATTTTCTGGCAATTGCAAAAGCAGCTAAAATTGATTTTAGTTTAGACGACTTTCAGAAGGTAAGTGATACGACTCCATTTTTGGCAGATCTTAAACCCAGTGGAAAATTCTTAATGGAAGATGTGCATAGGATAGGAGGTACTCCGGCAGTTTTAAAGTTTATGTTAGAAAACGGCATGCTCCATGGAGAGTGCCTTACGATTACAGGGAAAACGCTTGCAGAAAATTTAGAAGGGGTTCCTAGTCTATTGAAGGGTCAAAAAGTGGTTCATTCTCTAGACGATCCAATTAAGGAAACAGGGCATTTACGAATTTTATATGGAAATCTTGCGGAAGAAGGTGCAGTGGCAAAAATAACAGGAAAAGAAGGCTTGAAATTCACTGGTCCGGCCAAGGTGTTTGATGACGAATTCAAGGCAAATGAAGGAATTGGGAAGGGATTGGTATCTAAAGGAGATGTTGTTGTAATTAGATACGAAGGACCAAAAGGGGGCCCTGGTATGCCAGAAATGTTAAAACCTACGGCGGCTATTATGGGTGCTGGGTTAGGAAAAGACGTGGCATTAATTACAGATGGTAGATTTTCTGGAGGTACCCATGGATTTGTAGTTGGTCATATTTCTCCCGAAGCACAGGATGGAGGAACCATAGGTATACTTAGAGATGGAGATGTGATTACCATTGATGCAGAGAAAAATCAGATATCTGTCGCTTTATCTGCAACGGAAATAGAACAAAGAAAAAAAGAATGGGTGCAACCACCTATTAAAGTAAAGAACGGAAGTCTGTACAAATATGCTAGAATGGTCTCATCGGCCTCCTCTGGTTGTGTTACAGATGAATTTTAAGAATATATAAATACATCGTTGATTTTAAGAACGGGTCCATGCAAACAGTTAAAGAAAAAAAATCAGTTAATCCTAGTAAGAAACCTATGCGCATAAGTGGGGCAGAATCCATTATCCAATGTCTTATTGAAGAGGGTGTAGATTTAATCTATGGATATCCTGGTGGGGCAATTATGCCAGTATATGATGAATTGTACAAATTTCAAGATCGTTTACAGCACGTCTTAACAAGGCATGAACAAGGGGCTACCCATGCCGCACAAGGTTATGCCCGAGTGTCTGGCAAAGTGGGTGTCGCTATGGCCACATCAGGACCAGGAGCAACCAACCTGGTTACTGGTTTAGCGGATGCACAAATTGATTCAACTCCAATGGTCTGTATTACGGGACAGGTGCCCAGACATTTATTGGGTTCAGATGCTTTCCAGGAAACGGATATAATAGGAATTTCAACACCAGTGACAAAATGGAACTACCAAATAACCAAAGCGTCTGAAATTCCGGAGATTATGGCAAAAGCATTTTATATTGCGAGATCTGGAAGACCTGGACCTGTGCTAATTGATATCACTAAAAATGCTCAATTTGAGGAGTTTGATTTTGTTTATGAACGTTGTACCAATGTTCGCAGTTATAAACCTTCTCCAGAGCCAAGATTGGAAGATGTTAAGGCGGCAGCCGAATTAATTAATAATGCAAAAAAACCACTTATTGTTTTTGGTCAAGGTGTGATTTTAGGCGAAGCAGAAGAACAACTAAAGGCAGTTGTTGAGAAAGCTGGAATACCAGCTGCATGGACGATTTTGGGGCTCTCTGCCATGGATACAGATCATCCATTAAATGTGGGTATGGTAGGAATGCACGGGAATTACGGTCCAAACATGCTAACCAATGAATGCGATGTTCTTATTGCCGTTGGTATGCGATTTGACGATCGTGTAACTGGAAATTTGGATACTTATGCGAAACAGGCAAAAGTGGTTCATTTTGAAATTGATCCTGCAGAAATCAATAAAAATGTCGAAGCGGATATTTCCGTTCTGGGTGATGCAAAAAAATCCTTAGAACTATTACTACCATTGATCGACAAAAACACCCATGCTAGTTGGTTAGAAAGATTTAAGGAGTTTCATAAAATAGAGTTTGAAACGGTCATTAAGAACGACTTGCACCCTACAAAAGATGGATTGACCATGGGTGAGGTAATTGAAGAGATAAACATAGCTTCCGATGCGAAAGCGGTAATTGTTACCGATGTAGGTCAGCATCAAATGATTGCCTGCAGATACGCCAAATTTAAACAATCTAAGAGTAATATTACTTCAGGAGGCCTTGGTACAATGGGCTTTGCCCTCCCAGCTGCAATAGGTGCAAAAATGGGAGCAGAAGAGAGGGAAGTTGTCGCTGTAATTGGCGATGGTGGTTATCAAATGACGATTCAAGAGTTAGCGACTATCTTTCAAAATAAGACAGCGGTTAAAATTGTGGTTTTAAATAATGAGCATTTAGGAATGGTTCGCCAGTGGCAGGAACTCTTTTTTGAAAGCAGATATGCGTCTACAGTAATGACAAATCCTGATTTCGTGAAGATTGCGGAAGGATACCATATAGAAGCCTTAAGAGTAAAGGAAAGAAAAGACCTAAAACAGGCAGTGGCAACTATGATGGCCTCAAAAGATGCCTTTTTCTTGGAAGTATGTGTGGAAAAAGAAGATAATGTATTTCCTATGATTCCATCAGGAGCGTCTGTTTCAGATATTCGATTAAAATAGAATAATAATGGAAAAAAAGTGGTTTACCATCTCAGTATATTCTGAGAATAATGTTGGATTATTAAATAGGATTTCAGGAATATTTCTTAAAAGACATATCAATATAGAAAGCCTTAATGTATCAAAGTCTGAAATAGAACACGTGTCCAAGTTTACCATAGTGGTTAATACCAATGAAGACTGGACCCGAAAAATAGTCGCGCAGATAGAAAAGCAAATCGAAGTTATAAAGGCCTTTTATCACACGGATGAGGAAACTATTTATCAGGAATCTGCTTTGTTTAAAATTGCATCGCATTTACTGTTTGATGAGCCGCAAATTCAGAATATAATTTCGGAAAGCAAATCAAAAATAGTTACGGTATCTCGAGAATTCTTTGTTCTAGCAAAAACTGGAAGGAGACACGAAATTGACGAAATGCACGATAAATTAGAACCATATGGAATTATGCAATTTGTACGGTCCGGAAGAATTACGGTTACCAAAACTGAAATGCCGATAACATCTATTATTAATAAGACATATCAATCTTAAAAACACCTAACTAAAATTTATATTTAAAAATGACAAATTATTTTAACACCTTATCCTTAAGAGATCAACTATTGCAATTGGGCAAGTGCCGTTTTATGGAGGCTTCAGAATTTTCCGAGGGAGTTACCGCCTTGAAGTCGAAGAAAATAGTTATTGTAGGATGCGGTGCACAGGGATTAAACCAAGGTCTTAATATGAGAGACTCCGGATTGGATATTTCCTATACATTACGTGAAGGCGCTATAAAGAATAAAAGACAGTCTTATATAAATGCAACTGAAAATGGCTTTAATGTAGGAACCTATGAAGAAATGGTGCCTACGGCCGATTTAGTTATCAATCTTACTCCAGATAAACAACACACCTCTGTAATTAATGCGGTAATGCCTTTAATGAAAGAAGGAGCAACGCTATCTTATTCTCATGGTTTCAATATCGTTGAGGAAGGAATGCAGATTCGAGAAGATATAACAGTGATTATGGTAGCACCAAAATGCCCAGGCTCTGAGGTGCGCGAAGAGTACAAACGAGGATTTGGAGTTCCAACGCTTATTGCAGTTCACCCGGATAATGACCCTCAGGGGATAGGTCTTGAACAAGCTAAGGCTTATGCGGTAGCCACTGGAGGGAATAGGGCAGGGGTGCTGGAATCATCTTTTGTTGCTGAGGTTAAATCTGATTTGATGGGGGAACAAACTATTTTATGTGGTCTCTTGCAAACTGGTTCTATACTGTGCTTTGACAAAATGATAGAGGAAGGTATTGAAGCTGGTTTTGCTTCTAAACTCATTCAGTATGGTTGGGAAACAGTTACCGAAGGACTAAAATATGGCGGGATAACGAATATGATGGACCGACTGTCTAATCCTGCTAAAATTAAGGCTTTTGAGCTTTCTGAAGAGTTAAAAGATATAATGAGACCGCTATTCCATAAGCATATGGATGACATAATGAGTGGGCATTTTTCAAAGACAATGATGGAAGATTGGGCCAATGACGATAAGAACCTGTTAAGTTGGAGAGCAGAAACAGGAGAAACTGCATTCGAGAAGACAGAGGCAGGTAAAGATGCCATTTCAGAACAAGCATACTATGATCATGGAGTACTTATGGTTGCATTTGTAAGAGCTGGAGTGGAATTAGCTTTTGAGTCTATGACAGAATCTGGTATTATTGGAGAATCTGCGTACTACGAATCGCTTCACGAAACTCCTTTAATAGCGAATACCATTGCCCGAAAAAAACTCTTTGAAATGAACAGGGTTATTTCGGACACTGCTGAATATGGATGTTATTTGTTCGACCATGCTTGTAAGCCATTATTGGCTGATTTTATGAAAGATATATCGGTAGATGTTATAGGAAAAGCATATTCCGAAGGAGATGATACCGGAGTAGATAATGCCAAACTAATAGCAGTAAATAAAGCGTTGCGGGAGCATCCGGTTGAGATTATTGGAACTCGGTTACGTGAGTCCATGACAGCTATGAAACCCATAGTTTAGATGTAATTACCTTCATTTAGGAGGAATAAAGGACATTCAATGAAAGCGAAGGCGAATCCTATTCCCGAATTATTTAAAATAGATACTCCCTTAACGCAAAGGGAATATCTTATAAATGGGGAGACACTGGAATGGCGGGGAGATACTGCAGAAGTATATTCTACCATAAGCAGTACAGATACGTACGCCCCAACCTTATTGGGGACTGTTCCTGATATGCGAGAAAAAGAAGCGTTGCAGGCTTTGGAAGCAGCTGAAAAAGCCTATGACAAAGGGCAAGGCGTCTGGCCGACCATGCGCGTTAGTGACCGTATCGAATGTATGGAGAAGTTTGTCAAGATAATGGCAACTAAGAGAGATGAGGTCGTAAAACTATTGATGTGGGAAATTGGTAAATCCTTAAATGATTCAAGAAAAGAATTTGATCGAACCATTGAATACATTTACGACACCATTGAAGACTATAAAAATCTCGATAGGGATTCTGCGAAATTTGAAAAAAACGACGGTGTTTATGCGCATATTAGACGAGGCCCTTTAGGAGTGGTTTTGTGTCTGGGACCCTATAACTATCCCCTCAACGAAACTTTTTGTCTCCTGATTCCAGCCATAATAATGGGGAATACAGCAGTTTTTAAACCCGCTAAACACGGTGTACTTTTAATTACTCCGTTGATAGATGCGTTTAAAAAGAGTTTTCCAAAAGGAGTGGTGAATATCGTTTTTGGCAGAGGTAGAGCTATTGCGGGACCAATAATGAAAACAGGTAAGGTGGATGTATTGGCATTAATAGGCAACAGTCTTTCAGCAAATGCATTGCAAACACAGCATCCTAAGAGTAACAGACTTCGATTGGTACTAGGTTTAGAAGCCAAGAATCCAGCTATTGTTCTTCCGGATGCGGATTTAGATTTGGCCATTGCAGAATGTATCTCGGGTACGCTGTCCTTTAATGGCCAAAGATGTACGGCCCTAAAGGTTATTTACGTTCATTCTGAAGTTGTAGATGAATTCAATGCCAAGTTTGCGGCTGCAGTAGATGCTCTTGCCTTTGGGAATCCTTGGGACGAAGGTGTTGCTTTAACACCTTTACCCGAACCTGGAAAGCCTGCGTATATTCAAGAATTGATAGATGACGCAAAGGAAAAGGGAGCGAAAATACTGAACCCTAAAGGAGGTGAACATAGTGAAAATTATATTTGGCCTGCAGTACTATATCCTGTAAACAAAGAAATGAGGGTGTATAAAGAAGAGCAGTTTGGACCGGTAATTCCAATTCTTGCTTTTGATGATATTCAGGAACCCTTAGACGATATGGCCGATTCTAATTATGGCCAACAAGTAAGTCTTTTTGGAAGTGATGTATACACTTTGGCTCCTTTAATTGATACCTTGGCTAATCTGGTGTGCCGAGTAAACTTAAACAGCTCGTGCCAGAGAGGTCCGGATGTGTATCCTTTTACCGGGAGAAAAGATTCGGCTGTAGCTACTTTAAGTGTACACGATGCTTTGCGTTCCTTTTCGATTAGAACGTTTGTCGCCTCCAAGGATACCAAACTTAATAAAGAGGTTTTAGAAAAATTATTGGAGACTAAATTATCTAACTTTATCAGTACGGACTATCTACTGTAGTATTGTAAGCTATAAGTAGCAAAGAGAAAAGGCCATAGAATCTGTAGTTCTATGGCCTTTCTAAATGGAAGATGTTCTTCATTTACCTTTAAATATTTGAAGACAACCAGTCTCCGACTTCACTGGTTTTATAGGCCTTACCTCCTTCTGCCAGATCTTCTGTAACAATCCCTTTGGCAAGAGATTCATTAACTACTCTTCTTATTTCCTCTGCCTCTTTTGCTAATCCAAAATCATCAAAAAGCATAGCCGCAGACAGTACGGTTGCCAATGGATTGGCAATGTCTTTACCGGCTGCTTGCGGGTAGGAACCATGGATTGGTTCGTATAAGGAAATGTTTTCACCCAGTGATGCCGAAGGCATTAACCCCATAGAACCCGAAATGACTGATGCTTCGTCCGTTAAAATATCTCCAAAAAGATTTTCCGTAATGAGAACATCATAATCATTAGGCCATTGTACTAAGCGCATTGCGACGGCATCTACAAATTCGTAGCTGACCGTCACTTCAGGATAGTCCTTTTCCATAGATTGAACAGTTTCCCTCCAAAGACGAGAAGACTCCAACACATTGGCTTTGTCTACACAACACAATTTTTTAGATCTTTTTAGAGCCATTTCAAAGCCTTTCTTTGCCAAACGCTCTATTTCCGCTCTTGTATATGTACAGGTATCAAAGGCGGTATTTCCATTGTCTTCTCTTCCTCTTTTTCCAAAATATATTCCTCCAGTGAGTTCTCTTAGAAAAACTAAGTCTGTACCTTCAATACGTTCTCTTTTTAAAGGAGATTTATCAATGAGCGACGGGAAAGTAAAAGTTGGCCGTACGTTAGCAAATAAACCAAGTTTTTGTCGCATCTTAAGTAAACCCTGTTCTGGTCTGACTTTAGCAGATGGATCATTGTCAAATTTCGGATCTCCAATTGCACCAAACAATACAGCATCAGAAGATGCGCATACTTCATGGGTTTCGTCAGGGTAGGGGTCTCCAACTGCATCAATGGCAGTAGCACCGGTTAAGGCAGGTTTCCAGTTGATCTGATGGTTGTACTTTTCTGCAATTGCATCACATACTTTTACAGCTTGTTCTATTACTTCAGGACCTATTCCGTCTCCTGATAAAAGGGCAATATTTAAATTCATTTAGATTGTTTATTAACTAATTGGTTCTGGATTAATTTAAATTATGTTAAGCATTTTTTCGCTGGCCTTTATAGCGGATACTGTCTGGTCCGAGTCTAATCCTCGTGTTATAAAAACCTTGTCCTCGTCTTGCCAGGAAATAATTGTTTCACACAAAGCATCCGAATTACTACCAGGTGGAATTCTAACCGCATAATCGACCAAGGTAGGTAGCTCCATTTTTCTTTTTTTGTACACCTTTCTAAGGGCATTCATAAAAGCATCGAATTGACCATCTCCTTGCGCATTTTCCTCGAAAGATTCCTCATTAATTCTTACGGAAACTGTAGTTGAAGGTTTTAACCCTTTGGAATGTGTTAGAACATAAGACTCTATGGTAACTTGCTTCTGATACGCCTCACTGTCTAAAACATCGGAGATTATATAAGGCAAATCTTCTTTAGTTACCTTTTCTTTTTTGTCTCCTAATTCGATGATTCGTTGGGTTACTCTCTTTAGTTCATCGTTGTTGAGGCTTAACCCTAACTCTTGCAAGTTTTTTTGAATATTGGCTTTACCTGATGTTTTACCTAGGGCATATTTTCTTTTCCTACCAAATCTCTCTGGTAAAAGGTCGTTAAAATATAAATTCTTCTTATTATCTCCATCTGCATGTATACCAGCAGTTTGTGTAAAAACATTGTCCCCTACAATGGGTTTATTTGCTGGAACACTAAAGCCTGTAAAAGTGGAAACCAATTTACTCACTTTGTATAAGGAAGATTCTTTTACATTTATTTCAATGTCCGGAAGAAAATCATTAACCACCGCTACTACACTGGCCAGAGGCGCATTACCAGCTCTTTCCCCCATACCGTTTACTGTTAAATGAAGTCCATGGCACCCCGCTTTTAAAGCTTCCATTACATTGGCAACACTGAGATCATAATCGTTGTGTCCATGAAAATCGAAGTGAATATTCGGGTATTTCGTGACAATTTGATTTATAAAGGAATACGTTTCGTAATGAGTAAGTATACCTAAGGTGTCTGGAAGAAGTACTCTTTCAATCTCTTGGGTCGCAAGAAAGTCTAAATATTCGAAGACATAATCACTGGAATTTCGCATGCCATTGCTCCAGTCTTCGAGATATACATTCGTTTTAATGCCTTGTTCTTTAGCTTTTTTTACAATGTCCTCTATATCGGCAAAATGCTCTTCAGGTGTTTTTTTTAGTTGATAGGTAAGATGATTCAAAGACCCTTTAGTTAAAAGATTTTGAACTTTTGCACCAGAATTGTTCATCCATTCTAATGATAGACCCCCATCGACAAATGTCAACACTTCAATTTTATCTAAATGTCCGGCTTCTTTGGCCCAATCCGTAATTTGAACAACAGAATTAAATTCTCCTTCAGAAACTCTTGCGGAGGCAATTTCTATTCGATCGACTTGTAGGTCTTCAATAAGTAGCCTTGCCAATGTAAGTTTTTCTGAGGCGGTAAAGGATACACCAGAAGTCTGTTCCCCATCACGGAGTGTGGTATCCATTATTTCAATCTTCTTTTTCATACGAATCAAAGAACAATAAAGTTAATTGCGATTTTTAAAGTGGTGTATCTTTGGAGTACTCCTCTATATCCTTTTTCATATTTAGGAGATAATCAATATCATCAAATCCGTTAAGAAGGTTTTCTTTTTTATACTCATTAATTTCAAATTGTGTAGAAGCACCACTGGCCAAAATGGTAAAACGTTGTTTTTCCAGATCAATTTCAAACTCTGTTGTCGGATCTTCTTCAATTGCTTTAAATATTTCATCTAAAAAAGAAGGACTAACTTGTACCGGTAGGACCCCAATATTTAAACAATTACCGCGAAATATATCCGCAAAAAAGCTACTTACTACACATCGAAAGCCGTAGTCATAAATTGCCCAGGCTGCGTGTTCCCTAGAAGAACCAGAACCAAAATTCTTACCTCCAACCAATATTTTTCCTTTGTAGATAGGATTGTTTAATACAAACTGCTCTTTGGGACTATTGTCGGCATTATATCGCCAATCTCGGAACAAGTTATCACCAAATCCTTTCCTCTCCGTTGCCTTAAGAAAGCGAGCCGGTATGATTTGATCTGTATCCACATTTTCTATTGGTAATGGTACAGCGGAACTTTTTAATATTTGGAATTTATCGTAAGCCATTATATTATTTTCTTAAAAACTATAAATTAAACTGTTTCTTCTATCATAAGTTCTCTGGGGTCGGTTACTTTTCCAGTAACAGCAGCTGCGGCAGCCACAAGCGGACTTGCCAATAAGGTTCTGGACCCAGGCCCTTGTCTTCCTTCAAAATTTCTATTGGAAGTACTCACAGCATATTTGCCTGCTGGTATTTTATCATCGTTCATGGCCAAACATGCACTACAACCTGGCTCTCTTAACTCAAACCCTGCCTCATGAATAATATCCAATAAGCCTTCTTCTCTAATTGCTTCCTCGACCTTATGGGAGCCTGGTACTAACCATGCGGTTACATTATCCGCTTTTTTGCGTCCTTTTATGATACTGGTGAACGCCCTGAAGTCTTCTATTCTTCCATTGGTACAACTACCTAGGAAAACAAAATCAATACTTTTACCCAGCATATTCTCACCCTCATTAAAATTCATATATTCCAAGGACTTCTGATAGGTAGCAACGCCACCATCTAAAGAACCTGAAGTAGGAATTCCTCCTGATATTCCTATTCCCATTCCTGGGTTGGTTCCATAGGTAATCATCGGTTCTATTTCGTTTCCATCGAAACGTACTTCCTGATCATAGACAGCGCCTTCATCGGAATACAGGGTGCTCCAATATGCCATAGCCTTATCCCAGGCTTCACCTTTCGGTGTATATTCCCTATCCTTGATGTAGGCAAATGTTTTTTCATCTGGTGCAATCATTCCCCCTCTTGCACCCATTTCAATACTTAGATTGCAAACTGTCATTCTGCCTTCCATAGACATTTGCTTGAAAATATCCCCTGAATATTCCACAAAATAACCTGTTGCCCCTGAGGTACTCAATTTAGAAATAATGAATAAGGCTACATCTTTTGGAGTAACGGCTTTATTTAGAGAGCCATCAATTTGAATCTTCATCTTCTTGGGTTTCGGTTGCATAATGCATTGAGTAGCCAATACCATTTCGACCTCTGAGGTCCCGATTCCAAAAGCAATAGCTCCAAAGGCTCCATGTGTAGAGGTATGCGAATCACCACAGACAATAGTAGCACCCGGTAAAGTAATACCGTTTTCTGGACCAATCACATGAACGATCCCATTTTTTTCATGTCCCAGACCCCAATATGGAATTTGGTGTTCCTGGGCATTTTGTTCAAGGGCTTTTAATTGATTTGCCGAAAGAGGATCCTTAACAGGTAAGTGTTGATTCAAGGTCGGCGTATTGTGATCTGCCGTTGCAAAAGTTCTATTTGGATAAAGAACTTTAATGCCTCTATTTTTTAAACCCAGAAACGCTACCGGACTTGTCACTTCATGTACCAGATGTCGGTCAATAAAAAGGACATCAGGACCATTTTCAATACTTCTTATAACATGGGAATCCCATACTTTGTCAAAAAGTGTTTTTTTCATAAATCTATTATTGAGAAACTAAGCTTTTTATTTGACTAGCAAAGGTATAAAGGTAGTTCATTACGTCTTAATATCAAGGTTTAAAATTACGATGTTCAATTCATAAATGTATTACTTAAAATACTGTAATACAATAACTTAAACAGAATTTATTGCTTTATAAGATTATGTTGAATTGTAAATTTTTGTATCTGTCTATTTTTGTGGTTCGCCAGCCAGGAAGAGAAACACTTTAACAAGAAAAATAATTGTTTAACAGAAGTATAACATCAGAAGGATAGAACGAGGCTTATCTTTAAGATTCAAACATCTAACATTCAATCATTTAATAAACAACATTATGATCAAAAATTACATTAAAAGCGCGCTGCTATTAGGTCTTTTGTCGCTTTTTTTAACAAGCTCGGTACAAGCACAACTTAACTTGCCTAGGGGGAGTCAACAGGCAAAAGTGGAACAAACTATTGGACTTACAAAAATAATAATATCCTATTCGAGACCTTCAGTCAACGAACGAGAAATATGGGGGAATCTGGTGCCTTACGGCATGAACAATTTAGGGTTTGGTACAGCAACAGAATCTCCATGGAGAGCAGGTGCAGACGAAAACACAGTAATAGAATTTACGGACGATGTAAGCATAGAAGGAAATTCACTGGCTAAGGGCACTTATGGATTTCATGTTGTTGTGGAGGAAGATGATACGGCAACATTAATATTCTCCAAGGATTATGAAGCTTGGGGAAGCTACTTTTACGAACCAGCAAATGATGCACTACGTGTGGAAGTAAAAACAAATAAGGTAGCGCATACAGAAGAACTTACCTTTCTATTTAAAGATTTAGAACCAAATGCAACCAAAGTGGCTCTTTTGTGGGAAGAAAAGGAAATTCCTTTTAAGGTTCAGGTAGATGTAAGCCAAATTGTATTGGAGGATATTCGAAAACAATTGCAGAACTCACCTGGATTTTCAAGACAGTCTTGGGAGCAGGCTGCTAATTACGCCCTCAACAACGATGGAGACTTGCAAGAAGCCTTGACCTGGATTGATGCTGCTATAGAAGGACAATTTTTTAGTCAAAAGACCTTCAACAACTTAAGCATCAAGTCGCGCATTTTGGATAAACAAGGAAATAGTGCGGCGGCGGAGAAAACAATGGAGGAGGCTTTAGCAATGGCTACGGTTTTTGAGACACATGCCTATGGAAGACAATTGATAGCCCAGGGAAAAGCTGAAAAAGCCCTTGAAATTTTTAAGATGAATGCCAAAAAACACAAAGGGGAATGGCCAGTAGACTATGGCTTAGCAAGGGGTTACTCGGCAAATAAAGAATACGATAAAGCACTGAAGCATATTAAGATTGCAGAAACCAGGGCTCCTGATCAAATTAACAAAAATGCAATAGCCACCAATATGGCATTATTGGAAGAAGGTAAGGATATCAACTAGATGGTAATCGGAATAATAAGACAGAGTCGAACATAAGATGTTCGACTCTTAACTTATATAGTTCCAAATATTCTTTTTTTCCAGGAATTTATCGAACGCAATTTTAATAGGTGCATTTTTTGGTTTTTCTAAAGATGGGTCAGTTTTAAGTAACTGAACTGCCATAAATTGCGCTCTTTTTAATAGCGTATTGTCTTTGACAATATCGGCAATTTTTAAATTCAAAATGCCACTTTGTTGTGTGCCCATAAGGTCACCAGGTCCCCTAAGTTTGAGATCTACTTCTGCAATCTCAAATCCGTCGTTGGTACGAGTCATGGTATCCAACCTTGTCTTGGCTTCGTTGGATAACTTAGTTCCGGACATGAGTATACAGAAGCTTTGATCTGCCCCTCTTCCAACTCTACCTCGTAATTGGTGGAGTTGTGTAAGACCAAATCTTTCGGCACTCTCAATAATCATTACAGAGGCATTAGGTACATTAACACCAACTTCAATTACGGTTGTGGCAACCATTATTTGTGTTTTGCCTTGTACAAATCTATCCATTTCATAGTCCTTGTCTTTGGGTTTCATTTTACCATGGACAATGGAGATTTGATATTTTGGTTGTGGAAAATCACGGATGAGACTTTCATACCCATCTATAAGGTCCTTATAGTCTAGTGCTTCGGACTCCTGAATTAATGGATAGACAATATAGATTTGCCTTCCTTTGGCAATCTCTTCACGAATAAACTGGAAAACCTTTAGCCGATTCCTGTCGGATCGAAGTACGGTTTTAACTGACTTTCTACCAGGAGGTAAGGCATCAATTACAGAAATATCCAAATCTCCATAAAGGCTCATAGCTAAGGTCCTTGGAATTGGCGTTGCAGTCATAACTAAAATATGTGGTGGAATACTATTTTTCCGCCATAATTTAGCTCTCTGGGCAACACCAAATCGATGCTGTTCGTCAATTATTGCCAAGCCTAATTGTTTAAATATAACCTTCTCTTCTAGCACAGCATGTGTTCCGATTAAAAGGTCTAAAGATCCGTCTTCCAGGGCTTCATGTATGCTCCTTCTATCTTTTTGTTTTGTGGATCCGGTTAATAGGCCTATTTGAATGGGGAGTGTGCCAACGAGTTCTATTAGGCCATTATAGTGTTGGTTGGCCAAGATTTCGGTCGGCGCCATCAGGCATGCCTGAAATCCGTTATCTATCGCTAGAAGGATCACCATAAGGGCAACTACCGTTTTTCCAGATCCAACATCTCCCTGCAATAACCTGTTCATCTGGGCATTGCTTCCGAGATCTGCACGTATTTCTTTGATTACCTTCTTTTGTGCATCAGTTAATTCAAAAGGGAGTTGATCCGTGTAGAACGTATTAAATAAGTCGCCGACTTTAGTAAAGGGATGTCCCTTAATCCTGCGTTTCCGAGTTAGTTTTTTCGAAATCAATAGAAGTTGTAAAAAAAATAATTCCTCAAACTTTAATCGAAACTGTGCCTTTTGTAAATAGTCTATATTCTTTGGAAAATGGATATGAAACATAGCCTTCGATTTGGAAATCAGCTTAAGCTCATCGCAAATTTCTTCGGAAAGTGTTTCCTTAAACGTCGTGGGCATGTCCATAAATAGTTGCTGCATCCATTTAGTGAACACCCGATTGGAAATGCCCTTAGAGGCGAGCTTTTCTGAAGATGGGTAAATTGGTTGTAAACCAGCTTTAATGCCTTTTTTATGATCTTCTAATAATTCCATTTCTGGATGTGGCATAGAAAAAGTGCCATTAAACCAATTAATTCGTCCAAAAATGACATAATCGGTATTAAGTCTTATGTTGCTTTTGATCCATTTCTGACCTCTGAACCAAATCAATTCCATCTGACCAGTGGCATCGACAAAACTGGCGACCAATCTCTGGCCTTTTTTCTGCTCAACAGTTTTTAAGTGAATAATTTTGCCAATTAATTGAATTTCGGCATTCCCTTTTTGCAATTCATTTATTTTATAGTATTTGGTTTTATCTATATACCGGTGCGGAAAGTGATGGAGTAAATCTCTGTAGGTTTTTATATTTAATTCGGATTGCAAAACACTGGCCCGATTGGGCCCGACACCTTTTAAATAACTTATTGGAGTGTGCAAATAGCTTGCGTTCATAAGGCTAAAATAATGGTTACACCATACAACTGCAATTCAGTAAAATGCTAAATTTGAATTATCGCAGTTTTTAAAATAGATATGAAATTTGTCTTCTTCGTTATTTTGTTTGGTTGTTCCAGTTTATTAGTAAGTCAAGAGCAAACCAATATCGATCTGAAGCAGGTAGATATGGAAATTTCGTTGGATACTGTTTCGAAACAAATTGTTGGTCGGGCAAAGTACACCATACAAATTTTGGAGAAAAGCGACTCTTTATTCTTAAATGCAGTAGATATGCATTTTAAGTCGGTTCGTATAAACAAACGAAAGGCTTCCTTCAGAGAGAACGGCAATAAGATATACCTCTATAAGAGGTTTAAGAAGGGGCGGGAAATTACTGTAGAAATAGACTATGTAGTACAGCCAAAAAAGGCGGTGTACTTTGTTGGATGGGACGGGGTAAATAAAGATAGTCAGATATGGACACAGGGGCAGGGAAAGAATAATAGCCATTGGGTACCTAGTCTTGACGATATGAATGATAAAGCGGTGTTTAACCTTAACATTAGGTTTTACGAGTCCTTTACTGTTGTTGCTAATGGAAAACTTGCCAAAACAGAGAATATAGATGGTGCAAAGTTCTGGCAGTTTGTGATGGAGAAGCCAATGAGTAGTTATTTGTTAGCCTTCGCTATTGGCAATTATTCCTCAAAAGAGATACAGAGTTCAGATGGGATTCCCTTATCGTTGTTTTACTATCCAAAAGATAGTTCAAAAGTAGAACCAACTTATAGGCATTCTAAAGAAATTTTTGACTTCCTTGTCCATGAGATTGGAACACCTTATCCCTGGCAGGTATATAAACAAATACCAGTGCGGGACTTCTTATATGCTGGGATGGAAAATACAACAGCTACTATATTTTCAGATACCTACGTTGTAGATTCAGTAGCTTTTGTTGACAAAAACTACGTCAATGTTAATGCGCATGAACTTGCACATCAGTGGTTTGGAAATTTGGTAACGGAGAAGGATGGCGAGCATCATTGGCTTCATGAAGGTTTTGCCACCTATTATGCCTTGTTGGCCGAAAAAGAAATTTTTGGAGCAGACTATTTCTATTGGAAACTCTTCGACACCGCAAACCAACTACATAGCTTGAGCTTAAATAATAAAGGAGAGGCATTAAATGACCCAAGAGCGAGTAGTCTTACCTTTTATGAAAAAGGAGCATGGGCTCTTTTGGCATTAACGCATAAGGTAGGTAAAGGAGTATTTAAATCAGGAGTAAAGACCTTTTTGCATCGATATGGATACAAGACAGTACGTATTTCTGACTTTTTAGGGACCATGGAAGAGGCTGCACAGGTTAAATTAGACAATTTTGAAGATACTTGGATTCAGGATAAGGTTTTTCCTTTTGAAGAAGCCATGTCTTTACTTAAGGAGAATTCGGAAGAAATAAAAAACTATTTAGATCTGGAGAAAATTTTGATTGCCCATAAAGAAAATAACCAGATAATTATTGAAAAATGGTGGTCTACGGCCAGTGAGACTCTCAGAACAAGAGTAGTAATGAAGTATTATAAATCCTTAGACAATTCCTTTCTAAGCCAAGCCTTTGAGTCGACTAACATACATCTTAGGCAGGCCTTGTCTACTTCAAGGGAGAGAATAACAGAAGATTTAAGACTGCCGTTCGAAAGTCTTTTGAGAGACAAAAGCTATATCACCCAGGAAAATGCCCTATACAGACTATGGATATCTTTTCCAGAGTGGCGCTCTACATATTTAGAATGGACAAAAGATAGCTTTGGATTACCAAATTACAGTTTAAGACATCTATGGTTAACCCTTGCGCTACTAACAAAGGATTATTGTTCCCCAAGCCAATATAAATCTTTTGCTGATGAACTTTTCGGCTATACATCTTCTACTTATTCTTATGAGATAAGACAAAACGCCTTTGTAATGATATTGAGTGTTTTTCCTTTGAGAGATAAGAATTTAGTAGATTTAATAAAAGCTACGAATCATCACTATTGGCGGTTTAGAGATTTTTCAAGGGATCTCTTAAATGAACTTCTCGAAACGGATAGCGAAAAGAAACGAATTCTGAAAATTGCAGAAGAGTTACATGAACAAGATTTACGTTATATTAGAACTAAAGTGAATTTACCATGAGAGCCTTAGTCATATCAGGAGGTGGGAGTAAAGGGGCCTTTGCAGGTGGGGTGGCCCAATACCTATTAGAAGAGTTAAATTACAAATACGATATTTTCCTGGGCACGTCTACAGGGAGTCTACTAATTTCCCATTTAGCTTTAGGAAAAATTGAAAAAATAAAAAACGTCTATACCTCTGTAGACCAAGATAGCATCTTTAGTAATTGTCCTTTTGTTATTCAGAAGAAACACGGAATGGACACTATTGGAATAAATCATTGGAATGTATTAAAGAATTTCTATAAGGGAAGTCTGACCTTTGGCGAAAGCCATAGTTTACTTGATTTAATCAAACGCACACTGCTACCAAACGAGTTTGAAACTCTTAAGGAGAATTACAAGGATATTGTGGTCACAGTTTCTAACCTTTCGTTGAACACTGTTGAATATAAATCGATTAAGGAGTTCGACTATGACGATTTCTGCGAGTGGATTTGGATTTCCTGTAATTATACCCCTTTTATGTCCTTAGTTCGAAAAAATGGCTGCGAATATGCTGACGGAGGATTAGGAAGTATGGTTCCCATTGAAGAAGCAATTAAGCGAGGGGCTACGGTAGTAGATGCCATTATTCTTCAAACAGAGATCACACACTTAAACAGACTGCCTTCAAAAAATCCATTCGCCCTTTTAACCTCAATGTTTGCTTTTATGTTAGATAGAATTGAGAGACAGAATATAAGGATCGGTAAATTTGTTGCAAACAACCATGATGCAATAATAAATTTTTACTACACTCCAACCGTTCTTACCACTAATTCGTTAATTTTTGATAAAGAAAAGATGACGAAATGGTGGGATTCAGGATTCGAATTTGCCCAGTCTAAAGAGCAACAAGTAAGTGCCATAGATCCGGAACACGAGACCTGAAACTGTATAGCATACTTACCACAATTCACTAATCTCTTTTTTTACGTAAGCAAGAGCGGTTGCAGACGGAGATTGTTTATCCATGGTTTCGTTTAAAATATCTTCTCTTAGTTTATCTGCGTTATCCGATTCGCTCATACCTGCTTTACGAATCGCCTGGATGGTCGCATTTTTAGCCGCTTTAATGATGTTCCAACATTCGTCGGTCATGTATATTTGTTGGGAGAGATTATGATCAAACTCTTTCTCAATGGTTCTAGTAAGAAGTTGTTCATAGTCATTTTTATTGGTGGATTTAGGAGCTACGCGTACCACTAAACTAGGTATTGCGATTCTCTCTAAAAAGAGAGCCATTCTTTCATAGGCTTGAAGTCTGATAGGTAACGTGTTTTTTTGGGTGTCCTTATGTAACAGAAACCTCCTTCTTCCATCTTCATTCCTAGTATGAAGTCTAAAAAAATAAAAAGCAACAGCACCAGTAACTACTGCTGGTAATAAATAGGCAAAGAGTTGAAAGATATTATCTCCGGTCATTGTGAATTAGTTTAGTTCGGTTATGGAATTACAACGCCTAATTCTTAAAAAAATTACCTACAGACGCATTCATTAAAAAAGGGAACCTTTTTAAATCGAATTACGCCAATTTTACTTTTTCATATTCTGTCGTAATTGCAGATAGAAGGTATTGAAATCTGGATGAATTCTGAACCTAATCGTATTCGTAGGATTAGAACTTGTTCTTAATAATATTCTTTCTGGAGCTATTCCTTGAATTTTACCAAAATTACTTGCGAGGGTTTCACTTTGGCCATAAGTAATTTCAGGACTTGTTGTGAGTTCCGTCTGATTTTCAATGGTCATGACCATTTGAGTATTGGCCTTAAGTACACTTGCTATCTTAGCAAGGCTCTCTTCTGCAGACGGGTTTAGGGACGTAGCCTTGCCACCATCTCCAAACAAGGAACTGTGCGGCATGATGAGAGTAATAGCACCTCTTTCTACTGCAATATTGGCCGATTCTCCCATGGTCTGTTTAAAATTGGTCAAAACAAGAAGCGAAATGGAATCATTACTGGTTAGGGTCTCACTGATAAATTTTAGTTCGTTTTCTTTCTTTCGCAAGGTTTCCATGACCCCACTTAGTTGATCCAATTTTTGGTTTGATTGTTCTGTAAAATTGTTGAAATTGGAAAGCAGAGTTGCATTGTTTTCCTGTACTTCTGCTAATTGAGATTCATATGAAGCCGCCTGTGCCTGACTCACACTTGCTACTTTTTTGGCTTTAACAAGCTCATTCTCCGCTGTTTCAAGCTCTGCTTTAAGATTGTTTATTTCTGCCAATAAATCCTTCTTACTCTGTGCATTAATCCCAAGCCCTGTGGCGGTAAATACAATAGCTAATAAAATTCCTTTATTCATAAGTAGTTTTGCGTTTATTTATATAGGTAAATTGCCTTAGGGCACAAAAATAGTTTATTTTCCTTAGTGAAGTTGTATTTC
>CAZWPZ010000185.1:0-5628 GCA_964636005.1 uncultured Eudoraea sp. | reverse complement strand
GGAAGAAGCTGCCCAACATATTACCTATGGTAAATTGCATGAAGAGGTTTGTCGAATGGCAAACGTTTTGGTAGAACAAGGGGTTAAAAAGGGAGACAGAGTCTGTATTTATCTTCCAATGATACCCGAACTGGCCTATGCTGTTTTGGCTTGTGCCAGAGTGGGAGCCATACATTCGGTAGTTTTTGCGGGATTCTCATCAAATGCACTTAGCGCGCGTATTAAGGATTGTGATTGTAACCTAATAATTACCTCAGACGGTTCGTACAGAGGGAAGAAGGTGTTAGACCTTAAAAAGATTGTGGATGTTGCCTTAGAGTCTTGTCCAGGGATAGAGAAAGCTTTAGTCGTAAAGCGCACTGGGAATAAAATCCATATGAAAAAGGGAAGGGATCTTTGGTTACAACCACTAATTGATAAGGCATATGCCGATTTTGATGCGCAAAGAATGGCAGCAGAGGATCCCTTGTTTATCCTTTATACATCCGGTTCTACTGGTAAACCCAAAGGTATGGTGCATACCTGCGCCGGGTATATGGTTTATACAGCCTATACCTTTAAAAATATTTTTCAATATAGAGATGGAGATGTTTATTGGTGTACCGCCGATATTGGTTGGATAACCGGACATTCTTATATTATTTATGGTCCCTTAGCAAATGGCGCTACTACACTTATGTTTGAGGGTGTACCTTCGTATCCCGATTATGGAAGGTTTTGGGAAGTAGTACAAAAGCATAAAGTAAATCAATTTTACACAGCTCCCACCGCCATTAGAGCTCTGGCTAAAGAAAACCTGGATTTTGTCGAAAAATACGATCTTTCTTCACTTCGTGTTCTGGGTTCGGTTGGAGAACCAATAAACGAGGAAGCCTGGCATTGGTATAACAATAATGTTGGGAAGAGCAAGAGTCCGATTGTAGATACCTGGTGGCAAACAGAAACAGGAGGAATAATGATTTCTCCTATACCATATGTTACCCCAACTACCCCTACCTATGCCACATTGCCCTTTATAGGGATTCAACCTGCTTTAATGGATGAAGAAGGGAAAGAAATCAGTGGGGTACAAGTAGATGGAAGACTTTGTATAAAGTTTCCATGGCCCTCCATGGCAAGAACCATTTGGGGAAATCATGAGCGATACCGAGATACCTATTTCACCGCTTACGAGAATAAATACTTTACAGGAGATGGAGCCATACGAGATGCCGTGGGCTATTATAGGATAACGGGAAGGGTAGATGATGTGATCATTGTTTCAGGCCATAATTTGGGAACAGCTCCAATAGAAGATTCTATTAATGAACATCCGGCAGTTGCAGAATCGGCTATCGTAGGATTTCCACATGATGTCAAGGGGAATGCCTTATACGGATTTGTGATATTAAAGGAAATAGGAGAAGTAAGAGATAGGGATAATTTACGAAAGGAAATAAACCAACAAATTACAGAACAAATCGGACCGATTGCCAAGTTGGATAAAATTCAATTTGTCCCTGGATTGCCTAAAACAAGAAGTGGTAAAATAATGAGACGTATCTTAAGGAAAATCGCTTCCAAAGATACTTCCAATCTCGGTGATATCAGCACTTTATTGAATCCTGAGGTAGTTGCAGAGATTCAGGAAAATGCTCTTTAGGATTTAGATAAGAACTATCCAACAATAATAAATGGCAAATAAAGACAGGAATATAATTCCTGCAAAGGTTAGTAGTTGCATAGGTTTTGATGGTCGGAATTGTTTAGGAAGGTCCTTGCTCATCACATTCTTAAGATTCAAATAGCCAACAATTGGCGCGAAAACAAATGAAATAAAGGTTGCAAGAGCAACTAAGAAGCCCATGTTTGCCCCAAAGACGGTAATGACTATAAAATTTATTGTGGCCAGAATAAGAACAGCCAAGGCATAGTATTTTTTTTGACCAAGAGTCGTCTTGTTTCCAGATAGATGCCCAATAATATCTACACTAACTCTGGATATAGCGTCGTGGGCCGTCATACAGGTACTAAACATGGTTGCAAAAGCAGAGACAGCAATAAAGACATAGGCCCACTGTCCGATATGAGTAGTAAAAAGTTGGACTACTTGATCCGCGAAAATCGTGGCATTACTACTAAGTTCAATATTGGTGCCATACAGTGTTAGCCAGCCTATAATTAGAAAAAAAATGGCCAAAACGGCTGTCATAATATAACCCGAATTAAACTCTTGTAGCGCTTCTCTAAGGCTGGGTTTTTTCTTGTTGAGCTTGTATTTTTCCAGACTCCATAAGCTTATCCAACTGGAGGCTTCTACAGCAGTAGGCATCCAACCTATTAAACCAATCAAGAACAATATACCTACTTCGTTAAATATAGCAGGGGGACTAAAATCACTTACTGCCTCTGCTTTGCCCTTGTACAATACCAGTATGGTAGTTATTAAAAGTGCAATAAAGAGTATGGAGATTATGTACTTGAGAGAGATTTCAAGAAAGCGATACCGACCAATAATTAGCAATCCGCTTATAAGGCAGAAAAGAGCAAGAGCTATAATAGCAATAGGCATTTCCTTTAGGTCGAACAGATTAATAAACAAGCCGGCAGTTACCACATACAGAGCAGCTAATATGGTGAAGGTGGTGACCAAAGTAATAAAAGCATAAAGCCATAAATACGCTTTGCCACGAAGTAAATACCCTTCAATAAGGGATTTGTCTGTTATGTTGGTGTATCGAATACCATATTCAAAAAATGGATATTTAAGGATGTTTGCCAATACGATTGGTATAACCATAATAAAACCATATTGTGCACCAGCTTTAGTAGAAAGCACTAAGTGGGATGTACCAATAGCCATGCTGGCGAATAATAATCCTGGCCCAAGGTTTTTTAGCCATGTTTTTATTGTAGAATTGGTCATAGGGTAAACAGAATATTCCTAGTTAATTACTATTTGGGTTGCTTATTTAATTTCTACTCTTTCTCCATAGAATCGTGGTTGCGTATTTAGGATGAGGTCTATAAAGACTTTGACACGCGCAAAATATTCTCTAAACTTTACGCGGATCCCTTCCTTTCCTGAAATACCTTTTGCGTTGAAACCAATGGCTTTAAGTCGCTTCTTATCTGCGAGATATATTGCTCTTTCGTTATGGAACTTTTGGGATATTATGGTGACGCTCTCAAGACCAAAAATATATTTTGCACGAACAATGGAGTCTAAGGTGCGAAAACCAGCATAGTCAAGAAAAATTTTGTCAGATGGGATTCCTCCTTCTATCAAATCTTTTTTTATTGTGTTTGGTTCATTATAATAGATGCTGCCATTGTCGCCGCTGACTAAAACGAAATTAATTTTCCCTGCATTATAAAGTGCAATAGTGGCATTAATACGATGGGTGTAGTACGGATTGGCGCCACCTTCCATTAACATTTTGGCAGTACCCAGCACTAATCCAACCTGGTTTGCCGGTATATCTCCTACAGCATTAAAGGTTTTTTCCCTAACCGACATGGATATGGTAAGATTGGCGGCGACTATAACCAATACTAAGGCTAAGAGCGCTGTGCTCAGGAAAGTAACATACCGGTTCTTGAAAATACGGAGCATAATCCATTTTGAGTTACCAAGGAGAAAGATACTATTAAATTTATAAGACATAAAACGCATTGTTATGGTTCAAGCTATTTTTTGATAGTCGCCTGGGTTAGTCAAAATTCTTACTTCATTTTTTAGACAACAATGAAGTAGAAGTTATAGAAATAAACTATTTTGCTGCTGTTTGAAAAAAGACAATACAATGACGTTATTTGTGGATATGGATGAGGTGCTGGCAGACACTTTTGGTGCCCATATAAAACACTATAATAATCTTTATGGTGAAAAACTCACTAAGAAGGACTGCATGGGATATGAAGTCTGGCAAAGTGTACCTGAAGACAGAAGAAACAGCATTCATGAACACGTCTATGAAAATGGTTTTTTTCGGAACCTGATCCCCATTGATAACAGTATTGAAGTGTTAAGGGAGTTAAATGAGGTTTATGATGTTTATATTGCTTCAGCGGCAATGCAGTTTCCGAATTCATTGGAGGAAAAGCATTATTGGTTGGAGGAACATTTTCCATTTATTCCATGGCAGAGGCAAATTCTTTGTGGGAATAAGGATATCCTCAAAGGAGATATATTAATAGACGATAGAAAGTATAATCTTGAGAGTTTTGACGGACGGACTCTGTTGTTTACATCCCCCCATAATGTTAACACCAATGGGTTTGAGAGGGTAAATACCTGGGAGGAAGTAGCTTCTTTGCTTTTATAAAACTACAAGACTATATATAGGAAATACGAACACTAAATAATAAAAACATGATGAAAGTAGTCACTTTTGGTGAAATAATGATGCGTTTGTCTCCACCGGGATTCTTGCGCTTTTCTCAGGCGAATCAATTTGATGTTGTCTATGGTGGAGGAGAATCTAATGTAGCCGTTTCTCTCGCCAACTATGGCGTTCCTGTATCTTTCGTTACCAGACTACCTGATAACGACCTGGGAAAGTGCGCTGAGATGGAATTGCGCAAAAGAGGGGTTGATGTAGAGCATATAGTGATAGGAGGCGATCGCCTAGGAATCTACTTTCTGGAAACAGGAGCGGTAAGTAGGGGAAGTAAAGTAGTTTATGACAGAGCACATTCTGCAATGGCAGAAATCACTCCTGGAATGGTAGATTGGAAAAAAGTTTTTGAAGGCTGTGGATGGTTCCATTTTACGGGCATTACCCCAGCTATTTCTCAAGGAGCTGCAGACGCCTGTTTAGAAGCGGTAAAAATTGCTTCTGAAATGGGTATTATGATTTCGACTGACCTGAATTATAGAGCTAAGCTGTGGAAGTACGGAGTAGACCCGGAACCAATAATGACGGAACTGACATCTTTTTGCGATGTGATTTTGGGAAATGAAGAGGACGCTGAAAAGCACTTTGGAATAAAGCCAGAAGGCCTGGATGTTACAACGCAAGGGGAACACGTAAAAGGAGAGGCATATCAATCGGTATGCAAACAAATGATGAAAAAGTTTCCCAGGGCCAAAAAGATAATAGTTACCTTACGAGGTTCGCACTCAGCTTCGCATAATTCATGGGCAGGAGTAATGTACGATGGAGAAAAGTTTTATTCTTCCCCGGAATACCAAATAACACATATTGTTGATAGAGTAGGAGGAGGGGATTCTTTTATGGGAGGCTTAATCTATGGATTATTAAATTATCCGGATGATGCACAAAATGCTCTGGATTTTGCTGTTGCCGCCTCATGCCTAAAGCATACAATAGTAGGGGACGCAAATTTAGTTACCCTGGAGGAGGTGCAGAAATTGATGAAAGGGGATGCTTCAGGGCGGGTTGCAAGGTGATAAGAGATGATAACCCCTTGGTTTAGGTATTTTTTTTCTTCTTGCGCTTTTTCTTTTTCTTGGATTTCTTAGAATTCTCTTTTTTGCCTGATGTAGCGCTTTTGGATTGTTTGCCTACTGGATTTAGGGAATTGGTCAACCCGGATTGAATGGACTTCCAAAGGTAATTGCCAATTCCTTTGTATTTTACCCTCTCGAATTCCATTGCTGCTACGAACACTTTGCCATTATTT
>CAZWPZ010000184.1:0-14264 GCA_964636005.1 uncultured Eudoraea sp. | reverse complement strand
CAAGCACAGTTGATCGGTTTTATGCGAAACGATACTTTGAGATAATAGACAATCCTATTATGTACAATGTTCCCAATGCCTCCTCTTTTATGGTAGACGACATTGAAATAACCATAAGTGTTTATTCCCCAAATGGGCTACATGCTGCGGAGGATATAAGGCCGAGTATAGAAAAAATGATGCGCGCACAAAAACAGTTTTTAGGGGAAGTAAACGGCACCAAGCATTATACTATTCTACTTTATCTTTCGGAGATAAAGGAAGACGATGCCATTGGTTTTGGAGCCCTGGAGCACCATACTTCCACGGTGGCAGTATTACCAGAACAAATGCCAATTAAGGATCTCGAAGAAACCTTAATTGACTTAATATCTCATGAATTTTTTCATATCGTTACTCCTTTGAATGTCCACTCAAAAGAGATTCAATACTTTAATTTTAACGAACCCAAAATGTCCAAACACCTTTGGATGTATGAGGGAACCACAGAATATTTTGCTAACCTTTTTCAGATTCAACAAGGTCTTATTGATGAGCAAGAGTTCTTAAATAGAATGGCTAAAAAAATAGACAACTCAAAAATGTATCAGGACAATCTTTCTTTTACAGAAATGAGTGTAAATATTTTAGAGAAGCCATACAAATCTAATTATGCTAATGTGTACGAAAAGGGAGCACTGATTAATATGTGTCTGGACATACTGCTTAGAGACTTGAGTGAAGGGGAGAAAGGTGTGCTGTGGTTAATGAAAAAGTTATCTTTAAAATACGACCAAAACACCCCTTTTGAAGATGATAAAATAATCAGGGAAATAGTACAGTTAACGTATCCCGAGATTGGTGAATTTTTCGAAACTCATGTTCTTGGAGACATTCCAATAAATTACAATGAAATATTGAATAGAGTAGGACTAAAGCTGGTCACTTTAGAAGAAGGAACAAGTTATTTTTTCTTTGGAGAGGAACCTTTTATCGATGCGCGACCTGATAAAAATAAAACCATTTTTGTAAGGAAAGGTATAACGTTAAATTCCTTTTTTATGGACCTGGGGATTAAGGGAGGCGATACCATTGTAAGCATAGATGGTGCGCCAATAAACCTGGATACGATTAGCCCAATTATTGGTGAGAGTTTTGGTTGGAAGCCTAACAAACAAATAATAATGGTAGTGGAGAGAGATGGAAAAGAAATAACCGTGTCTGGGGAAGTAGGTACACCAACCAGGCAGATTTCAGAAATTGTCCCTGCAGATGCCATTAGTCAGGAACAATCTAATTTAAGAAATCTGTGGTTGGAAGAATAAACCTCTTTTTGGTTATAGGAAGATAAGATCGCCCATAAAAAAACCCCCTTTTAATTTTAAAAGGGGGTTTTTCTTTTGATAAGGGTGTTTAGCCCAAAGCTACTCTTTCAAAGCCTACTACTTCTAATTCCTGATCAACAGATTTTACATATTGAGCAACACTTTGTTTGCTGTCTTTTATAAAACTTTGATTAACCAGGGTGTTGTCTTTAAAGAATCTTTTTAGCTTCCCTTTTGCAATATTGTCTAACATGGCCTCAGGCTTGCCTTCCTGTCTTAATTGATCTTTTGCAATTTCGATTTCTTTATCAATTACAGATTGATCTACTCCCTCTTCATTTAATGCTACAGGATTCATAGCTGCGGCTTGCATTGCAACATCTTTAGCCGCTACAGCAGCACCATCAACCGATTTAGAAAGCCCTACTAAGGTTGCAATCTTGTTTCCGGCGTGAATATAGGATCCTACAAATGGAGCACTAAGCTTTTTAAAGCCTCCGATTTCAATTTTTTCTCCTATTACACCAGTTTGTTCTGTTAACTTATCCTGAACACTTACTCCATTGTATGAAGCGTTTAAAAAATCTTCCTTGGAATCAAATGACAAGGCCAAAGCAGCCAGTTCATTAGCCAGAGTTACAAAGCTATCGTTCTTAGCTACAAAATCAGTTTCACAGTTAAGAGAGATGATAACACCTTGAGTATTATCTTCACTTACCTTTGCAATGGCTGCACCTTCAGAAGAATCTCTATCGGCTCTTTTTGCAGCAACTTTCTGTCCCTTTTTTCTTAGGATTTCAATTGCTCTATCAAAGTCACCTTCAGCTTCTACTAAGGCATTTTTGCAGTCCATCATTCCTGCACCTGTAGTTTTTCTTAATTTATTTACTTCTGCGGCGGTAATCTTTACCATTTCCATACTAGTTTATGGAGTCTTTATAAAAACTCCGTTTTTGACATTTAATTTATCGTGTTCTATTCAACGCCACCTTTTACGCTGTCTTGCCATTCTTTAAGTTCTTCCCATTTTCCATCGGCAGCCATTTGAGATTGTTTAGGCCAGCTTCCTGGATCCAAGTGTGCCATATGCGAACTTGCAGCAGTCAATATTTCTTTAATTTTTTCTTCATTTGACTTAGCCAAATTCTCATAAGAGTCTATTCCAGCCGCAACCAATGCTTCGGCAGCTTTCGGTCCTATTCCTTCAATCTTTGTTAAATCATCAGATGTGGCCTTTTTCTGCTTAGGCTCTTTAGCTGGTGCTGCTTCCTTTGCAGGTTTTTTCGCTTCTGCTTTGGTTTCTGCCTCCTTTTCCGCAGGAGCAGCTTTTTCTGCTTTAGGCTTGCTTTTCTCCTCTGTTGAAGCCCCTTCTTTTGCTGATTGTTTTTCAGATTTTCTTTCTTCTAAACCTTTTGCAATAGCATTGGTAACTTCTGTAAGTACTATGTCTATTGATTTAGAGGCATCGTCGTTCGAAGGAATTACGTAATTTATTGGACGAGGATCTGAATTGGTATCGACCATTGCAAAAATTGGTATATTCAATTTTTGGGCCTCTTTTACCGCGATGTGTTCCCTCATAGTGTCTACGATAAAGAGAGCACCTGGTAAGCGAGTCATATCAGAGATAGAACCTAAGTTCTTTTCTAGTTTTGCACGTAACCTGTTAACCTGTAGTCTTTCTTTCTTTGAAAGCGTGTTAAAGGTTCCGTCTTTTTTCATACGATCAATAGATGCCATTTTTTTGACAGCTTTACGAATGGTTACAAAGTTTGTAAGCATTCCACCAGGCCATCTTTCTGTAATATAGGGCATGTTAACGTTGGATACTTTTTCCGCAACAATATCCTTCGCCTGTTTTTTTGTAGCGACAAATAAAATTTTTCTTCCGGAAGCAGCAATCTTTGTAAGGGCCTCATTGGCCTCTTCTAATTTAGCAACGGTTTTGTAAAGGTTGATAACGTGAATCCCATTTCGCTCCATGTAGATGTAAGGAGCCATATTCGGATTCCATTTTCTCGTTAGGTGTCCGAAGTGAACACCTGCTTCTAATAAATCTTTAACTTCAGCTTTTTTAGCCATTTTAATACTTAGTTTACGTTCTTTTTGAATTAGCAATAAGAAAGTGGTATTCCAACAGGAAAGCCTTTCTTATTTAGATGCTAAACTAAATTTGACCCTTTACTATCAGTTTTGTTCGGGTCTTTAATTGTCTCATTACTGAGACTTTCAAGGAACTTGGGTTAATAATGCCGGAAATTCTCCGGTAAATAATATTATCGTTTAGAGAACTGGAATTTCTTACGGGCTTTTTTCTGACCGAATTTTTTACGCTCTACCATACGAGGATCTCTTGTAAGCAATCCTTCTGGCTTTAGCACTTCTCTATTTTCAGCTTCAATCTCACATAAGGCTCTAGAAAGAGCAAGACGCACAGCTTCAGCTTGTCCTGTTATACCTCCTCCATAAACATTTACTTTTACATCGTAGTCTCCATCTGTACTCGTAAGCGTAAATGGCTGCTTTACTTTGTACTGAAGAGTATCTGTTGAAAAGTAATCTTCTAATTTTCTCTTGTTAACAGTAATGTCACCTTTACCTTTAGATACATATACTCTGGCAACTGCTGTTTTTCTTCTGCCTATTTTATGAATAGTTTCCATCTACTTCAGGTCGTTTAGATTAATTGACTTAGGTTTTTGTGCTTCCTGATCGTGTGCAGATCCAGCATAAACTCTTAGGTTGCGAAAAAGTTCTGCACCTAATCTATTTTTTGGTAGCATTCCCTTTACTGCTTTTTCAACAATGGCAGCAGGATTTTTTGCTAAAAGCTCTTCTGCAGTAGTGGCTCTTTGCCCACCTGGATATCCCGTATACCTCAAGTACGTTTTGTCTTGCCACTTGTTTCCGCTTAGTTCAATTTTCTCCGCATTTATAATTACCACATTGTCGCCACAGTCTACATGTGGGGTAAAATCGGTTTTGTATTTCCCTCTTAAAATTTTTGCAACCTTTGAGGCCATTCTACCAAGGGTTTGACCTTCGGCGTCTACCAATACCCATTGCTTTTCAACAGTGTTTCTATTGGCAGATTTTGTCTTGTAGCTTAATGTATCCACTACTGTATATTTTAATAATTAAACACTTCGTTCCCGATTAACGGGCTGCAAATGTACAACTATTAAGTGGAAAAGCAAATGGTTGTTTCTCAATTTTTTAATAAATACATAAAATTTTTATGTTTCGTTTCTTAGGTAAGATAGCGTTATAAGATGCTTTACTTAAATTTAGTTTTTAAGATTGAGATAATTTGTATTGAAAACTTTGTTTTTGCTTTATGTCAAATTATAATAATAAGGTCATTTTTTCGTTAACTCCTATGATTAACCCACTTATAAACCTTATAAATGAAAACCTACGTAATTACTCTTTTGGCAGCGTGTACGCTTCTTTTTTCTTGTTCTTCAGATAAGGAAGATCCGAATGTAAACGAAAACAACCTAATAGGAACCTGGGAGCTTACCGCTTTAGAAATCGATGATAGTTCTGCTAGTGATGATGAAAAGTTTGGAAGAGATATTTTAGAATTTTTATCGGCAATCGATTGTTCTTTACTTACAATAACCTTTAATGAGGACTTAACGGTGATAACGGAGAACTCTGGTAATTATTTAGAGATTAATGTGAGTCCGTCTGGTACCGGATTAGATGTGCCATGCCCTACAAGTAAAGATACTAGTGTAGATTCTTATACTTTTGAGGGAGGAGTATTGACCTATATTGATGAGGATATGCAAGAGACTAAAGTAAATGTATCTATAGAAAATAACACTATGCGAATAAGTGCAACAGAACTGTCCTTTGCCAACTTTGACGAAGGAGGTTTCTTGGTGTTTACAAAGCGTTAAGATACATATACTTCGTATATTAAATTTTCCAAACCTCACTCATGTGAGGTTTTTTTATTTTAGAGCTTCTTTGACGTAAAAGATTGTATATTTAAGAGGTTTTAAAAAAATTCTATGACAATTTGTTTTAGGTCTATTTGCAAGCTTTCGTTTTGTAGTATTTTAATTTTTTTGACGGCTTGCATTGATCCTGTTCCCCCACAGTTTGAGTTTAAACTAGGTCTCGTTTATGTAGATGCCCTCGCTTCTACAACACCTGGTGCGTCTTACATTAATGTTTTCAAAACCGTTGAAGAATTTGGTGTCAATAAAAATGCTTTTGAGTCTGGGGCTACTGTAGTTTTGGTAAATGAAAGTACGGGCCAGGAAATTCTTTGTTCTCAGTTAGGAGAAACCTATTTGCCACCTCCGAATTTTGCGGCGCAAATAGGGGAGACATGGACCTTGAGAGTTACCCTAGCGGATGGTAAAGAAATTAGATCCGAGCCAGAAACTATTGTTAATCCAGTCCCAATTGAGGATATCAAAGTAACCTATAATCCGGAGTTGGTATTTGATGACGCATTTAATGATTTTGTTCCAGGACATAAACTCTCGGTGACTTTCGACGACCCAGCTGGGGAAGAGAACTACTATTATTGGCGCTTTAAATCCTATGAAAAACTTATTAATTGCGAGATATGTTTTAGTGGGTATTTTAGAGAAGATCAGTGTTTTTCTGCTACACAGGACGAATTGAGAAGAATTGAACCTTATTACACCTATGTATGTCAATCCGATTGTTGGCAATTGCGATACAATCAAAATATTGAAATATTTTCAGATGAATTTTCTGATGGTTTAACAACGCGAGACCTGGACGTTGCAAATGTTTTGCTATATACCAAAAGAAATATTCTCGTGGAATTACAACAGTTTTCCCTTACTCCTTCTGCTTATAATTACTTCAAAACCCTCAAAGACATAGTAGACAATAGTGGAAGTTTTAATGCACCAATTCCGGCTGCATTGGTGGGGAATCTTTTTAATCCAAACGATGCAGACGAATTTGTTCTTGGCAGGTTTACAGCAGCTTCTACACAGACGCAAAGTGTTTATGTCGAAAGAATATTCGTTGATGAACCGCAATTAGAGGAATTTGTTATAAGTATCTATGAGGAATTTATGGGAGGCACACCGGAACCTTTTCAGACTTCCGCACCTTGTAAAGAGGGGCCTTTTAGAACAGGGATAGAGCCAGAAGGATGGCCTGAATAAATAAAGAGAACGGGATATAATAACCCAATAAGAGATTGCCTGAGAGCACTAAAGAAAAATGGAATAATTATATGATAATAAGAGCTTTAAAAGGAGTAGGTATATTTTTGCTGTTGGGAATTGGCTTTACCTATGCACAGTCAGAAAAGTACCTATTGAGTTTTGAAGTATTGGCCGAAGAAACTGGATTACCGCTAGAGAATGCCCAGATTTATATTACTCCATGCGAATGTGGTGGGGTTACCAGTCCGGATGGTAGGCTCGCACTAATGTTGTCACCAGAAACCTATACAATCAGTACCATCTATATCGGATTCAAAACAGATATACAGACCCTTGAACTAAGAGAGAACACACAACTCACCATAAACTTATCGGAGGAAAACGAACAATTATCCGAAGTGGTTGTAGAGGCCAAAAGGCTGGTAGAGACTTTGGAAACACCACAAATGGGTGTCTTACAAGTAACCTCAAAAGAAATAAAGAAAATTCCTGTGGCCTTGGGTGAAGTAGATGTACTGCGAAGTATGACCTTATTACCTGGAGTAAATAATGCAGGAGAAATAAGTAATGGTATTTCGGTTAGAGGAGGCTCTTTGGATCAGAATCTGATATTATACGACTATGCTCCGATATACAACCCGACCCACCTATTTGGTTTGTTTTCTGTGTTTACTCCCGACGTAGTTTCTAACATCGATTTATATCGGGCCAATATACCCGCCAGATACGGAGGGCGAACCACTTCAGTATTGGATGTCAAAGTAAAAAGTCCTTATGTAGACAAATTAAAACTCAGCGGAGGAATTGGTCTCGTTTCCAGCAGATTGGCCGTAGAGACTCCGATCATTAAAGATAAGTTAATGGTTAATGCAGCTGGAAGAATAGGTTTTACTGATTTTTTATTGCCAATTGTATCCAAAAGATTAAAGGATACCAAAGCTAATTTTTATGATGCCACAGTTAAACTCTTATACCTGCCTTCAAGAAGTGACCAACTTACTTTCACTGGGTTCATAAGTAAAGACTTCTACCAACTCGACCTTATAACCCAAGTCGAAAACATCAATGCATCTAGTAATCAGTACGACTTCAGGACGTTGAACGGGACGCTTAATTGGACCCATACTTTTAAAAACAACAGTAATTTAAGAACCTTACTGATTAGCACCAATTATACACCTAAAACACTTTTTCCTGAGGTAGACAATCCCAATAAAATTACCTTTACTTCCCAAATAAAGTATTTGAGTTTTATTTCTGAATATTCTAAAAGGGTGGATGAAAAATTGGATTATTATGGTGGGGCTCAAGTAAATCGCTATACGATCGCTCCCGGAACTTTAGATCCAGGAAGTGGCAATAGTATCAACCCGGTTGACCTCGAAAATGAAACCAGCTATGAATTCTCTGGTTATGCCAATATCAATTATAACCCATGGGAGAAATTCTTTCTATCCGGTGGCCTTCGATTTAATCATTTTGTTTTTGTAGGACCTTATACGCAGGCTACATTTGATGAGAATAGTGGTGCCATTATTGATACTAAGTTTTTTGGAAAAGGAGACGCTGTAAAAACATATAATAGTTTGGAGCCCCGTTTAGGAGCAACTTATTTGCTTGGGGAGCGGACCTCTGTTAAAGGTAGTTATGCTAAACTCACACAGTTTCTTCAAAACATTTACAACTCCACAACCCCATTGCCCACTTCCAGATGGAAAACGGCCGATCCCAATATTAAGCCCCAATCCAGTGATGCCTTTGGACTTGGACTTTATCATAACTTTAATGAGAGTGAAATAGAGATGAGTATAGAGGGGTATTATAGAATATCCAAGAATAATTTAACCTATAAACCTGGTGCCGATTTTTTTCTCGAAGAGTTTATTGAAAGAGACGTAGTTCAAGGAGAGGGGAAGGCTTATGGAGTAGAAATAGGTTTTAGAAAGCCAAAAGGAAGGGTCAATGGCTGGGTAAATTATACCTTGTCCAGAAGTTTATTGAGGTCAGACAATGAAAAGTTGGCAGATAGAATCAATAACAACCAATGGTATCCATCTGATTTTGACAGACCCCATGTATTCAATAGTACAGTCAATTTTGAAGGCAATAAGAACCATACGGTAAGCCTTAATTTCACCGCGCAAAGTGGGAGGCCGTATACCGTTGCTAATAGCGTTTTCCCATTAGAGGGTATTAATGTTCCTATTTTCTTAGAACGAAATAATGCACGCCTGAGGACGTATCATCGATTGGATTTTTCTTGGACCATAAAATACCACGAAAGACAACGAGGCAGATGGCTTGGAGATTGGACTTTCACGGTATATAATGTTTATGGCCGGAGAAATCCTTTTAATTTGTATTACACCCAAAGAAACGGTTCAGTGGATGCCGATGTGTTTGGTGCCAGTCCTTTAGGTAGCTATGAGTTATCTGTACTTAACAGTCCACTTTTTTCGGTAACCTATAATTTTGTTTTTCAATAAAACCCAAGGTATTAATGTGCTTCCAGCCAGTTTTGTCCAATACCCATATCTACAACTAAAGGGACCTTTATTTCGTAGGCAGATTCCATCTCTGTTTTTATCAACTTTTGCAAGGCATCTAATTCTGGTTTATAGACATCAAAGACGAGTTCATCATGAACTTGGAGAAGCATTTTCGATTGATAGTTTCCTTCGTTCAATTTCTTGTAGATATTTATCATGGCAATTTTTATGATATCTGCCGCACTGCCCTGTATAGGAGCATTGACCGCGTTCCTTTCGGCTGCACCACGGACAACAGCATTTCCCGCGTTAATGTCTTTTAGATATCGTCTTCTTCCCAGTACCGTTTGAACAAAACCATTTTCTCTTGCAAAATCTATTTGGTTGTTCATATAGGTTTTTAGATTTGGATAGGTTTTATAATAGGTGTCTATTAATTCCTTAGCCTCTGTCCTACTCAAGTTTGTTTGATTGCTGAGACCAAAAGCCGAAACACCATAAATAATACCAAAATTAACTGTTTTGGCATTACCTCTTTGCTCTCTGGTAACATCCTCTAGTGCCACTTTAAATACTCTTGATGCTGTAGACGCATGTATGTCTTCTCCATTTTTAAAGGCATCAATCATGGTCGTTTCTTCGCTTAAGGAGGCAATTATCCGGAGTTCAATCTGCGAATAGTCGGCTGCAAGAAGCACATAGTCGTCATTCCTCGGAACAAATGCCTTACGTATTTCTCTTCCCCGCTCTGTACGTATTGGTATGTTCTGTAGATTGGGATTGTTGCTGCTTAGCCTCCCTGTTGCAGCGACGGTCTGCATATAGTCCGTGTGAACTCTCCCAGTTCTGCTATCTACCTGATTGGGTAAGGCATCTACATAGGTGCTTTTTAACTTAGACAGACCTCTGTATTCCAAAACATTCTTAATTATGGCATGATCTTTTGCAAGATAAGAGAGTACATCTTCTGCAGTGGAGTATTGCCCCGTTTTCGTTTTCTTTGGTTTGGCTACAAGTTTTAGCTTGTCGAATAATATTTCTCCTAATTGCTTTGGCGAAGCTATGTTAAAATCCTCCCCAGCTTCCTCAAATATCAGATTTTCCAGGGAGGTGATGTCTTCTACTAACTTTTTGGAAAGATTCTCCAAAAAAGATTTGTTCAAATTAATTCCTTCTAGCTCCATAGCAGCCAGAACTCTTAAGAGAGGAATCTCTATATTATGGAATAAATCTTTTGTGTTTGCGTCATCGAGTTCTTTGGTAAAATGTTCGGCCAGTTGCAGGGTGATGTCTGCATCTTCAACAGCGTATTCGGTCTGCTTTTCAATAGCAACCTCGCGCATACTCAATTGATTTTTCCCTTTTTTACCGATTAGTTCTGTTATTGAGATTGGCGCGTAATTTAAATAGGTCTCTGAAAGCACATCCATATTGTGCCGCATATCCGGATTTATAAGATAATGTGCCAACATGGTATCAAATAGGTTCCCCTTTACGGAAAGATTGTATTTATTCAATACCTTAATATCGTATTTAAGGTTTTGCCCAACTTTCTCTATTTCTTCTGCTTCAAAAAAAGGACGAAGCTGCTCAATTAGTACTTCGGCGTCTGCTCTTGATTCTGGAAACGGGACATAATATCCTTTGGTTGCCTCCCATGAGAAGGCTATTCCTACCAGCTCTGCCTCCAAGGGATTTAATGAGGTGGTTTCTGTATCAAAACAGACTCGGGATTGAACCATAAGCTTTTGTATAAAAAGCTTTAACCCCATTCCCGGATTTACGGTTTGGTAAACATGTGGTACGTCGTTTATTGTTCTCCTGCTGGTGTATTCTTTCAGAGTCGCTGAGGTATTACCATCATTTCCAAAAAGTGAAAATTGCCCGCTTCCTGCTGGTTCTGACTTCACTATATCAATTGATTTTGATGCTTCTTTTTTTTCTTCTTCCGGGGTATCAGAAGAAAAAAGTTTTAGGAATTGATCCTTAAGCCTGCGAAATTCTAATTCTTCAAAAATCTTTTGAACCTTTTCTCCATCGGGCATAGAAAGTTCGTAGTCTTTAGCATCAAATTGCACGTCGCAGGTAACACAAATGGTCGCGAGTTTTTTTGAAAGGATACCGAGTTCTGCATTGTCGATTACCTTTTCTTTCATTTTACCTTTTAACTTGTCTGTGTTGGCTAGCAAACCTTCCAGTGAACCAAATTCTGCTATGAATTTTTTTGCGGTTTTATCCCCCACACCAGGTAGACCGGGAATGTTGTCACTGGCATCTCCCATCATCCCTAAATAATCTATTACTTGTTCTGGCGTTTCTACTCCAAAACGAGCTTGAATTTCAGGAATTCCCCAAATTTCAATCCCATTTCCCATTCGAGCAGGCTTATACATAAAGATGTTTTCAGACACTAATTGTCCAAAGTCTTTGTCTGGTGTAACCATATACACCTTGTAGCCTTCTTTTTCTGCTTGTTTTGCAAGAGTTCCAATAATATCATCTGCTTCCAAGCCAGAAACTTCGATTACAGGAATATGCATTGCTTTTAAGATCTCCTGAATATAGGGTACGGCTACTTTAATGCCATCTGGAGTTTCGTCTCTGTTCGCTTTGTATTCCGGGTATAATTCTGTTCTTTCGACACTTCCATCTTTGTCAAAACACACCGCTAAATGATCTGGCTTTTCTCTTCGTATCACATCAAATAGCGAATTCATAAATCCCATTATGGCAGAGGTATCCATCCCCTTCGAATTGATTCTAGGATTTTTGATAAATGCGTAGTATCCTCTAAAGATAAGTGCATATGCATCTAGTAAGAAAAGTCTTTTTTGATCCTCCATGATTCTTGTTTTGTAGAATCTCAAATCTACAAAGTTTAAGCTGTCTAAACGAAAAAACAGAACCCAAAAGTATAAGAATTGGTAAACGAAACAGGGATTATTGCCTATCTTGATAAGACAAAACAGGCAACATGGATTTATCCTCTGTCTAAAGGTCACAAGTAAATTTTAAATGGAAAATGAAATGGATTCGCAGAGGATACTTATTTTTAAAAACCAAATTGTTCTAGATGATAGTAGAAGTATGTGCTAATTCCATAGAATCGGCTATTAATGCCGAGAAAGCTGGCGCAGATAGAATTGAATTGTGTTCGGAGTTAGCGGTGGGAGGTGTTACACCCTCCTTTGGTTTAATAAAGCACGTTTTAAGAGAGATTAGCTTGCCAGTCCATGTTCTGATAAGACCTAGAAGCGGGGATTTCACCTACTCAGACAGGGAGTTCGCAATAATGAAAGAGGATATTAGGATTTGTATGGAACTGGGAGTTTCGGGAATTGTATCTGGTGTTTTGACAAATGCTTTCTCTATTGATGAAGAGCGAACCAATGAGTTAGTACGAGAAACAAAGCCTCAACACTTTACCTTTCATAGGGCTTTTGATTGGGTAAAAGAACCTAAAATGGCCTTAATGGCATTAGAGAATATGGGGGTAAATACCATACTAACTTCCGGACAAAAGAGTTCCGCCATAGAGGGATTGCCGCAATTGCAATTGTGGGATGAAAGTATGGAGAAGTGCAGTATTATGCCAGGAGGTGGAATCAACCCAAAAAATGTTGAAAAATTTGTGTCTGCTAATTTTCAAGCAATTCACTTATCTGGTACAAAGTTTAGACACACCCTTAGAGAACAACCCGCTATTAGTATGAATAATGAAAATTTCCTGAATGATGATAGAATAGCAGAATCAGATGTTGAAATCCTAAGTCGAGTTGTAGCAATCGTTAAAAATAATTTAAAGATTTAGCTACAGATATTTAAAAGATATCTTTGTAAAAAATGCTACATGATACGTTGGATAGTTTTTACAATAATTTATGTAATACTTAGCTTCTATACCTTGCAGGCACTGAAAACGGCCTCTAGATTTCCTTGGGTACATTATTTGTTTATCGTTGTTTCGTTCTTGGTTCTTTCCAACTTTGTTTTTCAGTTTACCTGGGGAGATGAAACAGGCAGAGTATTGAATAGACCTAAAAGCTATGCCTTTGGATTTTTACTTGCTATTCTGACCTTTAACGTAATTACCATATTCTTTCTTTTTTCTGAGGATATTTTCCGTTTCCTATCTGGTTCTTACCATCGTTTTTTCGGAACAACCAAAGAGTTTAGTCTGCCAGAGCGCAGAAGGTTTTTAAGTCTGTTGGCTCTAGGTATTGCCTCCTTGCCATTCGGGGCATTGCTATATGGAATGTACTCTGGCAAGTATAACTTTCGGGTACTTAAATACACCCTGGAGTTCGAAGATTTGCCAACTTCTTTTGATGGATATAGAATTACACAGATATCCGATGTTCATAGCGGAAGTTTTGATAATAGAAATAAAATCAGCTATGCTATAGACTTAATTAATCAGCAGAAAGCGGATGTTCTTTTCTTTACCGGGGACATGGTAAATAACAAGACAGAAGAAATGATACCATGGGCTTCGTTGTTTTCCAAACTAGAAGCCAAAGACGGTAAATATTCCATTTTGGGGAATCATGATTATGGAGACTATATAAGTTGGGAAACAGAAGAAAAAAAGAGGCAAAACCTCGAGGATCTCAAGAATCTACAAAAGGATATGGGCTTTGATCTTTTACTAAACGAGAGTAGGTATCTTAAAAAAGGTGCCGATAAAATAGCGCTAGTTGGGGTAGAAAATTGGGGAAGAGGAGGTTTTAAAAAAGCAGGAGACCTTAAAAAGGCTTCTGATAAAATTGCTGCAAACGATTTTAAGATACTATTGAGTCATGATCCTAGTCACTGGGAGGATGTTGTAATACAGGACGACTACCACTATCACCTTACCCTGAGTGGGCATACGCACGGAATGCAGTTTGGGATTGAGATTCCCGGGTGGGTTAAATGGAGTCCGGTAAAATGGCGCTATAAATATTGGGCTGGTATTTACGAGGAATTAGGACAATTTATTAATGTCAATAGGGGCTTTGGTTTTATTGGTTATCCAGGGAGGGTCGGCATCTGGCCTGAAATAACGGTAATAACACTCAAGAAGAAAGATTTAACGTGATTTTAACGGTCACCGTGGCTGCAAAAAAGTCTTCTCAAATTTTATTTTAACATTTTTTCATACATTTGAAGGGTAATCCAATGTGCTACATATGTCTAAATTTGGCGAACTTATAGATTTAAACGTTCCGGTTCTACTAGATTTTTATGCGGAATGGAATGAGCAGTCGACCTCCATGCATCCTGTCTTAAGAGATGTTGCAGCCGCGCTTGGAGATAAAGGC
>CAZWPZ010000183.1:0-2593 GCA_964636005.1 uncultured Eudoraea sp. | reverse complement strand
CTCAATACCAGTTACTTGATCTGTACCAATATTCATGGGCATAGTTACTCTTACATTATCCTCAAATGTCGACACTCGCTCAATGGCATCCGTAGTTAGTCTATAGAATAGGGAACTATTTAGAGAAGCATTCCCAATTTTGAAGATACTAGTTACCTCATAAGAATTGGTATACTCGGGCAATAAATTAGGGTTACCGGTTCGGATATTAAAATTATCCCGAATATTAAAAAACGGATTTAAATCCCATAATCTCGGACGGTATATTCTTTTGGAATAACCTGCCTGAAAAGAGACTTTTTCTGTAAGTGTATAGGTTGTATGAAGACTAGGAAAGAGATCCGAGTAGTTTCTATTATTTTCTTCATTCGTATTTTCAAGAAGGGTATTGAGTGTGGTAAGCTCAATTCGTAAACCCGCCTTTATTCCCCATTTATTTTGCTCATAGGAACCAGAACCATAAAAAGCCAATACATCCTGATCAAAATTAAAGTTGTTGGTCAGATCATCGTTGGGTACCCAAATGCCATTTTCCAAATCACTGACGGAAAAATCGTTGCCCACATCACTTATTATATACTGGGAGCCTGCCTCGATACCAAAAATTTCAGAGATGGGATTTACATAGTCTACTTTAAAAATATATTCGGCCTGCTGAAAATTCGTAGCTGTTTGCTGGTCTGGTGGAATCTCACCCCCCGATATAATGGTATTGTTAAACTCTGAAGACTGGTCCTTCCCAAAAAAACTGCCAATAGCACTAATACCTAAGGTATGTTCTTCATCATTTTCAAATTCCTTTTTATAGTTTAGTTCGTATTGCCATTTCGGATTGTTAGCTTCGGTTGTTTCTACCCTGTTCCACTGCGTATTTTCTCCCGTATTATTGTCGGTTAGGCTGAAAACTGTTTCAGAGGGCTGGTCCTCAATTTCATACGCAAAGTTTCCAGATAAAGTGATTACATTTAAATCATCGATGTAATAATCTGTTCCGAGGGTAATATTATTAAAGGTCTCATTCCTGAAAGAAGTTCCTGCACTTTGGGTAGTGATATTATTTACTAAATCTCTATTGACGGATTCGGAGTCTCTTGGAAGTGAACGATAGCCTGCTCCAATTTGGGTAAATAGATTAAATTTTTCAGTTCTTCGATTTAAACTAAATCCCAAACTATGATTGTCAGGAGCACCAGTATTTACCGATACCGAGCCATTGAGACCGGTTTTGTCTTCTTTTTTTAGTACGATATTTATTATCCCTGTAGTACCCTCTGCATCGTATTTTGCCGAAGGATTGGTAATAACTTCAACTCTTGCAATCATATCGGCGGTTATGGTTCCCAATGCATTGTTTTGCGCATCTGCCAGTACAGAAGGTTTTCCATTTATTAGAATTTGAACTCCTGCACTTCCTCTGAGACTCACTTCCCCTTCTATATTGACATTTACTGAAGGGACGTTATTTAAAACCTCTAAAGCACCCATACCTGTGCTACTAATATCTTTACCTACATTAAAGACTCGCTTGTCTAGTTTAAATTCCATTTTGGAAATTTCTCCCTCTACTACAACTTCATCCAGTTGTTCTGCATCTTCCATTAATACAATAGTCCCTAAGTTGATCTCCCTGGAAGAGGTATCGATCGCATCAAACACTTTATTTTGAAATCCAATAAAACTTACTTCTATATAAAAGTCGCTGGCCGAGAAAACCAACTCAAAACTACCATCCTCTAGGGTGGTGGTACCCGTAATGGGTGATTTTGTTTGATTATCTGCCACGAGAACGGTAGCAAATGCAATTTCTCTACCTGCAGTTCCTTCTACTACCTGACCAAAAACCCGAAACTCATCAGTCGTCTGAGAAAGAACTCCTTGGCTAAATAAAACAAGAAAAACAAATCCTAAATATTTTAGTAGATCCATACCTGCATTCTATTTTTGATTAAAGGTCCCCAATAAGCCCTAAACAAAAAATAAAAATCCCCTGAACGACAAGACTCGTCTTGCGAACGACAAAGCTTTCATATTGTGTCGTTTAGCATTTCAAATCCGTCGATAAGGGTACAAAAGTTTAAAACTGCATTAAAAAAGGTACCTTTAGTATATGTTTAAGGATCATTCAACAAAAAGACAGTGGAATTGGAAGGAGTTTATCTTCCAATTATTACTAAACATCCTTTTGTTTATATTTTACTCTTTTGACAGTAGGCAACCTGGAATTGAAGAGTATAAAGTCTTAATATTTATGGCCTATGCTATTGGGGCCATAATAATTAACTACGTTTTTATTCCCTATCTCTATTACACGAAAAAATATATTCTGTTTTTTCTTTCTTCTTTAGTGGTAATAGCGTTGGTAATCATCGTTGAAGAATTCCTTATCGAACCGGTGTACTTCGCTAATACCCAAAGGGGTGAATTCAGAGGAGTGGTCTATAGTCTTTTAGATGTAATGCCCTTAATAATCATTCTTTCTGGATTTAAGTTTGCATGGGATGCTTCACAAAAACAAAACGAATTAGAATCCCTTCGAATTTCTGCCAATGAAAGTGAAATGCAATTTTTAAAGTCGCAGATAAATCCACATTTC
>CAZWPZ010000182.1:0-11382 GCA_964636005.1 uncultured Eudoraea sp. | reverse complement strand
GCTATACTTTCGAAAACAGCGGCGACCTCTTCCTGGTATTCGCTTATGACTACTGGCACTCCTTCTTTAATTATTCCTGCTTTTTCTTTAGCTATCTTAACTAAGGTATCCCCTAACAAATCCTGATGATCATATCCAATATTCGTTATCAGACTTAGTAAAGGTGTAATAATATTCGTAGAATCCAATCTGCCACCCAAACCAACTTCTACAATGGCAATATCCACTTCCCTATGTGCAAAATAATCAAAGGCCATGCCTACAGTAAGTTCAAAAAAAGAAAGGTTATGCTCTTCTAAATAAGCTCTGTGCTTTTCGATAAAGGCAATTACTTCTTCTTCGGAGATACATTTCCCATTACTCTTTATTCGCTCTCGAAAGTCTTTTAGATGTGGAGAGGTATACAACCCTACCTGATATCCGGCTTCTTGAAAAATGGAAGCCAACATATGACTACTCGACCCTTTTCCATTGGTTCCTGCTATATGGATGCTCTTAAACTTCTCCTGAGGATTGTTGAGGTAATGGGCAAAGTCTATACTAGTTTGAAGTTTGGCATTATAAGCGGAAGCTCCTTTCTGTTGGTACATTGGAAGTCTGGAAAACATCCAATGCAAGGTTTCTTGGTAAGTCATGACTTACTCTCCCAGTTTAAAATTAACCACAACAAAACCAGTTTGTTGGCTGGGGGCCTTAGAATCTAAATTCCATTGATGCATATAAGCAGTCTTACGCGCCGGTTCTAATAAACAAGGAGCTCTATTGGTTGTTCCTTTTACGCCCGGTTCTGCATTTATAACCTTACCATTTCTATCTACCGTAATTCGCACCACTACTCTTCCTTCTTCATTGCATTCCTGTGGTACTTTCCCACTTTTCATTAGGGACCTTCCATTTAAACCATAACCACCTGTACCGCTTCCTGAACCTGGACTTCCATAATAACTATTAGCGTAAGGGTTACCATCTGGTTGTCCTTTATCGCCGCTAATATTGTCGTCCCCTTCGCTGCCTTGCACTTCTCCTTCGGAATTGTTAAGACCGCCCATTAATTCATCTAACTTCTTTTTCTTGGCCTCCTTTTCCTTTCGCTCTCTTTCTTCCGCCTCTTTTCGCTCTCTGGCCAACTGATCTGCTCTTGCCTTTGCCTTCTTAGCTGCTTCTTCTGCCTCTTTTTTGGCAATTGCTTCTTGCTTCATCCGTATAGACTCCTCTGTATCTTGGGTTAACACTTCCTCAGACGCCTCTTCGGTAACCTCTTCTTCTGCAATTTCTTCTGGTTGTTCCTCTTGCTTTTCTTCTACTACCTCTTCCTGTTTTTCTTCCACCGGAGTAGCAGCAGCTATTTTAACTTTCTTCTTTGGTTGTTCTTTACCCATACCGTAATCCATGGTACCAAAATTTACAGTAATACCATTTTCTATTGGTGGGTCCATATAGGTAAGACCGATGTAAAAAAGCAAAAGCAGAAGTACACTTAACAAAAGAGTAGTAAGTGTAAAAGATTTTTTCTTGTGTCTCGTATCTAAGAAGGACATTAATTCGGTCGCACTGCCAAGATAACTTTGTAACTATTCCTGTTGGCAATATCCATAACGTTAACGGCTTCCTTTATAGCCACGCTCTCTTCTGCCCTCAGAATAATTGTTGGTTTATCCTGACCTTCCAGTGCCTTTTTTAGTTCAATTTCAATATATTCTCCGTTTATTCTCTCATTATTTACAAAGTACTCCAGATTTTTATTGATTGTCACGGATACGTTCTGGGTATTGGTAGACTTACCCTTGGCTTTCGGCAATAATAAATCCAAAGCATTAGGCGAATTAGCTGTCAACATAAAAAATATTAGCAACAGAAAAACAATATCTGTCATGGACGACATGCTAAATTCTGGACTGATTTTATTTCTCCCTTTTAACTTCATAGGGCGATTTTATACAGGTTCGTTTAATAAATCGAGGAACTCCACGGCGTTGGCTTCCATTTTATGAACCACCTTATCGGTCCGATTGACCAAATGGTTGTAACCCATATAAGCAACAATACCCACAATCAGACCTGCAACTGTGGTTGTCATGGCCGTGTAAATACCCGAAGCTAATGCACCCATTTCTGCCTGACCGCCACTGCTGGCCATTTGGTGGAATGCTAATATCATACCAATAACTGTTCCTAAAAAACCAATCATAGGTCCTGCTCCAGCAACGGTGGCTAAAACATTAACGTTCTTTTCCAATTTGTAAACTTCCAGGGTTCCTGCATTCTCAATGGCAGTATTTATATCATCTAAGGGTTTTCCTATTCTCGAAATTCCTTTCTCCGTCAATCTGGCAACTGGTGAATCGGTCTGGGCACATAGCAGCTTTGCTGCCTCAAGTTTCCCATTCATTACATGGTCCCTTATTTGATTCATGAAATTTTTATCTATCTGTGAAGCTGCTTTTATGGCAAGTAACCGCTCAAAGTAGATGTATAGGGCAACTGCCAGCATAACAAATAGAACAGAAATTATTACGATACTTCCTGTACCTCCATTGAAAATTAAATCAATAACCGAAAGTGTCTTTTCTTCCGATAATAGTTCCCCAGCCTGTGCCTCGTCTACCGGGTCCTGAAACAAAATCATATACTTCTCATTTAAAAGTTGCCCTTATAACGATATATTCTAAATTAAATTATGCAGCCTCCAACAAATTTCTCATCAGCATAAAAGTTCCGGCACCTGCAATAAATCCAACAAAAGCTAACCAGGCTATTTTTTTGAAATACCAGAAGAAGTCGATCTTTTCCATTCCCATTGCCACAACTCCTGCGGCCGAACCAATAATTAACATACTTCCACCAGTACCTGCGGAGTACGCAATAAAATGCCATACGGCATCGTCTAACGGAATAGAAAACATACCCATACTGGCAGCTACCAGAGGTACATTATCTATGACAGCAGAGCCTATTCCCAGGATAATGATTACCAAATCAGAGACAGAACTGCTCGCAGATTCCGTTCCTAAGAATGGCATAGAATCATCCAGAAAGCCTGCAAAATGGAATAGCATTCCCAGAGACTCCAATGCCGCTACGGCTAATAAAATTCCCAAGAAAAATAGAATACTAGGCAACTCAATTTTGGAAAGTGAAGCGTGTACAGCACTGTGCATAGAGCCTTCATGACTTTCTGCTCCATCAATATTCGAAATACTAAATTTTGCACTGGTATAAATTTCCGCAAATGTTGCAACTACCGCCAGAGATAGCATCATTCCAACATAGGGAGGCAAATGCGTTATTGTTTTAAAAAATGGAACAAACACTATAGATCCTAATCCAAGGTATAACATGGTTGCACCATAGGGCGACTTTTTAGGCTCTTCCGACAAGGTCTCTGCTTCAATATTCCCTTTAAATGCCTTATACCTCAAGGCCACTAATACAGGAATTATCATACACACAATGGAAGGCAACAAGACATTCTTAATCAATTCCAATGCCGAAACCTTGTCTCCAATCCAAAGCATTGTCGTTGTTACATCCCCAATAGGAGACCAGGCACCACCTGCATTTGCGGCAATTATTATCATACCTGCAAACCACAGCCGGACTTCTCTCTCTTTAATTACCTTTTGGAGAATGGTCACTAAAACAATGGTAGCAGTTAGGTTATCAATAATAGCCGATAGTATAAATGCCAAAATAGAGAATAACCACAAAAGTTTGCTCTTTTTCTTAGTGCGTATATATCCTTTAATGGTAGCAAAGCCGTCAAAATAATCGATTATTTCAACGATGGTCATAGCGCCCAATAAGAAGACCAAAATTTCGGCTGTTTTACCTAAATGATGCAGGAGCATTTCGTCTATATGAGACGGCTCAAGCTCCTTTAAATCTGTGTTGACCTCAAAAACAGGTAAATGTGCCAAAGCTATTAATGCCCATAAAATGGCCATCATAGCAAGAGCAGGAATAAGTTTATCAATTTTAAGATTATGTTCTAAGGTGATCGCTAGATAACCTACTAAGAATACAATGATAATAATGGTTTCCATATGGTTTTATTTAGATTAGTTGCTTTAATGCGATTTCAAAGGCTGTTTTACTCAAATTCGTCTTCGCATCATTTTGCTTAAAGATATTCAAAATTGCTTTTCTAATGGTATCTGAGGTATCATTAAAAATTTTTTCATCATCCATAGCTACTCTACGCTCCATAAAATAGGCAAATACACGAGCCATCCCACAATTTGAAATAAAATCTGGTATCAGACTAACACGTTCGTCTGTATATTCCATTATGGGCCCAAAAAATATTTCGCTATCTGAAAAGGGTACATTTGCCCCACAAGAAATCACTTCCAGTCCGGCATCGATCATCGTAGCTATCTGATCTTTTGTGATTAGTCTGGATGCGGCGCAAGGAGCAAATATTTCAGTCGGTAAGCTCCAAATCCGACTATTTATCTCATCAAAAGGAATCATTTTATCTGCATCCGCGATTAAAGTATTCCCTTTTTTATGCAAGAAAAAGTCCTTTATCTCTTCGAAGGAAAAGCCATCCTCCTTGATCACGCCTCCAACTCTATCAATTATTCCTACTATCTTGGCTCCCATTTGGGCTAAATAGAAAGCCGCAGCAGAACCAACATTGCCAAAACCTTGCACCACTGCTTTCTTACCAATAACCGTTCCTCCATATATGTCGTAATAGTGCCTTATCGCCTCGGCAACACCAAAACCTGTTATCATATCGGCAACCGTATACTTTTTGGAAACGTCTGGTGAATAGTTATTACTTTCAATCACTTTTATGACCCCCAATCGCAATTGTCCTATCCGATTAATCTTATCGGCCTCTGTAGGTTTAAAATGTCCATTAAACACCCCTTCTTGAGGGTGCCAGACTCCAGCATCTTCGGTAATGGGTATTACTTCCTGTATTTCATCCACATTTAAATCACCTCCAGTACCATAATAACTTTTTAATAAGGGAGAGACCGCTGCATACCATCGCTCTAACACGCCCCTTTTTCGAGGGTCGTTCGGATTAAAGTTGATTCCAGATTTTGCCCCGCCGATAGCCGGACCAGAAACGGTAAACTTTACTTCCATAGTTTTCGCCAAGGAAAGAACCTCATTTCTATCTAATCCTTCTCGCATTCGTGTTCCCCCACCAGCAGCGCCACCTCGAAGGGAGTTAATAACAGCCCAACCTTCTGCTTCCGTTTCAGAATCGTTCCAATGAAATACAATTTCAGGAGCTTTGTTTTCGTATGTAGCTAAAAGGTTCTTCATCCCAGTATTAATAAGAGGTCGTACAAGTGCACTAAATTTTATGGCTCAAAAAAAGAGGTAAAAGTTCGGACCAATGCAGGTCTGTTGAAGTTCAGTAGATACCTCTGACAAATATAAAAATATTGTGCCGGTATCAAAGTAAATAACCCTTAAGTTATCTGGATAAACAGTCTCATAGAAAATAGACATATACAGTGGTTTTTTCGAGGCGTTATTTCTAATTTTTACATTGGAGTATTTTATCTTTGTAAAAGGTACTCAAGGCTACACAAATGGATTTTACTATCAACGAAGAACAAAAAATGATTCGGCAAGCAGCCAAAGACTTTGCTGAATTAGAATTACTTCCCGGGGTTATCGAAAGAGATGAAAAACAAGAGTTTCCTGCAAAACAGGTAAAAAAGATGGGGGAGCTCGGGTTTTTAGGCATGATGGTAGACCCCAAATACAATGGTAGTGGATTAGATACCCTATCCTATGTTTTAATGATAGAAGAGCTTTCTAAAATAGATGCATCTTCTTCGGTAATTGCTTCGGTCAATAATTCTCTTGTTTGTTGGGGGCTAGAAACCTTCGGTACGGAATCACAAAAAGAAAAATATTTAAAACCATTAGCAACAGGAACCAAAATTGGTGCCTTTTGCCTTTCCGAACCTGAAGCTGGAAGTGATGCCACCTCTCAGAAAACAACTGCCATAGACAAAGGAGAATACTACCTCTTAAATGGGACAAAAAATTGGATAACCAACGGAAGTTCAGCATCGGTTTATATAGTCATTGCTCAAACGCATCCAGAAAAAGGACATAAAGGAATTAACGCCTTTATAGTCGAAAAAGACACGCCTGGATTTGTAATTGGTCCTAAAGAAAATAAATTGGGAATTCGAGGGAGCGACACGCATTCTCTGCTCTTTAATGACGTAAAAATTCCCAAAGAAAACAGAATTGGGGAGGATGGTTTCGGTTTCAAATTTGCAATGAAAACTTTATCGGGTGGAAGGATAGGCATTGCTGCCCAAGCACTGGGAATTGCCGCAGGAGCCTATGAAAGAGCAAAAAAATATGCTCAGGAAAGAAAGGCATTCGGCACAGAAATAGCCAATCATCAAGCCATCAAGTTTAAACTAGTAGATATGCATACCCAAATTGAGGCTGCAAGACTTCTGGTGTACAAGGCTGCCAAGGACAAAGACGAGGGAAGAGACTATGTGCTATCCAGTGCCATGGCTAAACTCTACGCTTCTCAGGTTGCTATGGACACCACTGTCGAAGCCGTACAGGTATTTGGGGGAAATGGTTTTGTAAAGGAATATCATGTTGAACGCATGATGCGAGACGCCAAAATTACTCAAATTTACGAAGGTACCTCAGAAATTCAGAAATTGGTTATTTCCAGAGAGATTCTGCGATAGCAAATACTAGATTTTTGATTAGACACCCTAAAACAGAAGGGGGCTTGTCTTCTTATTCGCAAACATATCTTTAAAACTACATGCATAATTAAAGGGGGGCTATCTAAGAAATAGCTAATTTATAAGCATTACCCCTCAAAAGTAATGGTATCCAAGGTAGTGAAATTGCGATTTAATATTATCTCAATTTATGGGTCCTAATTTTCACAAATTAGATATTTTTTAAGGTTCTATTACAAACGATGAATTTATTGTTGGATATCTATATAATTAATATATAAGTTTCAATAATATTGATATTTTTGAGAAAATACCATAATACTATGAGTTTAAAAAAACAAGGCCTTTATTCACCAGAGTTTGAGCATGATAATTGCGGGGCAGGATTTATTTGTAGTCTAAAAGGCAAAAAATCTAACGATATAATTCACAAAGCGCTAGAGATTCTAGACAAGTTAGAACATAGAGGAGCGGTAAGTGCAGACGGTAAAACCGGAGATGGAGCGGGTATATTGATAGACATTCCCCATGATTTCTTTGTTGAAGAGTGCTCCTTTGAGCTACCTCAGGCTGGAGAATATGCAGTCGGAAACATATTTCTTCCTAAGAAAGAGAATCAACGTGCCTACTGTATTTCTGTTTTCGAGGAAAATATTAAAAAACAAGGACTCAAGTTATTGGGCTGGCGTAATGTCCCGGTAAACAAATCGGTTCCCGGGAGAATTGCTGTAGAAACAGAACCATTTGTAAAACAACTATTTGTCGGTAAAAAAGATGCTAACCAAACAGATTTTGATTTCAGTCTGAAGCTTTTTATAGCCAGAAAAGTAACAGAGCATGCGCTAATCAACTCTAAGCTTTCAGAAAGTAAGTTCTTTTATGTCCCAAGCTTATCTACCAAAATTATAATATTTAAGGGGCTATTAATGCCCAACGATATTAAGCTTTATTTTACGGATCTTATGGATGCCAGAGTAGTTACACGACTAGCTCTGGTACATCAGCGGTTTTCTACCAATACCTTCCCAACATGGGATTTGGCACAGCCCTTTCGATATATGTGCCACAATGGGGAAATCAATACGTTGCGAGGTAATATAACCCGAATGAATTCCAGAGAGTCGCTTCTTAAAAGTGACCTTTTTGGTGATGAATTGAAGGAAGTGCTCCCTGTAATTCTACCAGGAAAATCAGATTCGGCAACGATGGACATGGTAGTAGAAATGCTTTTAATGACAGGAAGGTCACTACCCGAAGTAATGATGATGTTGGTTCCCGAAGCATGGGAAAAAAATAATGAAATGTCCGAGGCAAAAAGAGCCTTTTACGAGTATAACTCCTGTATTATGGAACCTTGGGATGGCCCTGCTTCTATTCCTTTCACGGATGGTAGTTATATAGGTGCCGTTTTAGATAGAAACGGGCTAAGACCATCTAGATATTCTGTTACAAAAGATGGGTATGTTATCATGTCTTCAGAAACTGGAGTGGTCGAAATTGCTCCTGAAAACATTGAGCATCATGGACGGCTAGAACCGGGTAAGATGTTCCTTGTAGATATGGAAGAGGGAAGAATCGTAAATGATGAGGAAATCAAGGAAAAAATTGCCAAAAAACATCCCTACAAAAAATGGGTAGATGCCAATTTGGTACACCTAAAGAATATCCCATATAACGACTGCCCTCTCTTTTTAGATGAGGCGCCCTTAGAAAAAAGAAAAGCGGTTTTTGGCTATACTTTGGAAGATATCAACACTATCATACTTCCGATGGGACAACACGCTAAGGAGCCAATAGGCTCTATGGGAGCAGATACCCCCATAGCCGTATTGTCCGAAAGACCACAGCTCTTATATAATTATTTTAAGCAACTGTTCGCTCAAGTCACAAACCCACCCTTAGATGGTATTAGAGAGGAGATGATAACAGACATTTCTTTGACCCTGGGTAGTGACCAGAATATTTTTGATATTACAGAATTGAATTGCAGGAAATTAAAAATTCAAAACCCAGTAATATCCAAGGAGGACCTAGATAAAATTAAAAATCATGATGCCAGTCCCGATTACAAGGTAGTCTCGATTTCTATTTTGTACGATATAAATCGAGGACATAATGGGCTGGAAGAAGCCTTGGAATCGACACTACTTCAGGCAGAAAAAGCCATTGATGAGGGGGCGAACATAATTATCTTGTCCGATAGAAACAGTAATAAGGACAAAGCACCTATTCCTGCATTATTGGCCTGTTCATTTGTAAATAGCGGTCTACACCGTTTAGGAAAGCGTGCCAAACTCAGCATCATTATAGAATCTGCTGAGCCAAGAGAAGTTCATCATTTCGCACTACTGTTTGGATTTGGCGCCAGTGCGATCAACCCATATTTAGTAAATGAGATCATTGCTGAACAAATAGAAGAAAACGATATTACGGAATTCACCTTTGATGAAGCAATAAAAAATTACAATAAGGCTATTGGTAAAGGTATTCTCAAAGTCATGAATAAGATTGGGATCTCCACCTTAAACTCCTATCGCTGTTCCCAGTTATTTGAATGTATTGGTATCAATACGCAGGTAGTGGATAAGTATTTTCCAAATACCCCAACCAGAATTCAGGGAATAGGATTATATGAAATCGAAAAAGAGGTTGCCAAAAGACATAAAAAAGCATATCAGGATCACCAGGTCGCAGCTAATTTAGATCTGGAAATTGGAGGGGATTATAGATGGAGACGAGATGGCGAAAAACACATGTTTAATCCTATCACTATTGCTAAGCTCCAAAAATCGGTTCGAAACAACGAACCGCAAACCTATAAGGAGTTCTCCAAACTGGTTAACGAACAATCTGCCAACCTGATGACCATTCGGGGATTGTTCGAGTTTTCTAACTTCGATCCCATACCTATAGAGGAAGTAGAACCTTGGACAGAGATTGTAAAACGCTTCAAAACGGGTGCAATGTCTTATGGATCCATAAGCAAAGAGGCACATGAAAACTTGGCTATAGCCATGAATAGAATAGGTGGCAAGAGCAATTCTGGTGAAGGAGGTGAAGATGCAGCACGATTCTATAAAAACCAAACAGGGGATTGGCGCAATAGTGCCATAAAACAAGTAGCGTCTGGTAGATTTGGAGTAACATCCAACTATCTTACTAATGCACAGGAGATTCAAATTAAAATGGCACAAGGGGCCAAACCGGGAGAAGGAGGACAACTTCCAGGTCCTAAGGTGAATCCGGCCATTGCGAAAACAAGAAATTCTACTCCCTATGTAGGGCTGATTTCGCCACCACCCCACCACGACATATATTCTATTGAAGATTTGTCCCAGTTAATTTATGACCTTAAATCGGCGAACAGACAGGCCAGGGTTAATGTCAAATTAGTCTCTGAGGTAGGGGTTGGTACTGTTGCCGCAGGGGTATCTAAGGCGAAAGCCGATGTTGTTTTAATCTCCGGGTTTGATGGAGGTACAGGAGCCTCTCCTCTAACTTCTTTAAAACATGCAGGATTGCCATGGGAACTTGGTATCGCCGAAGCACAACAAACTTTGGTTTTAAATGACCTTAGAAATCGGATAGTTTTGGAATGCGACGGACAGCTTAAAACGGGTAGGGATGTTGCTATTGCCTGTTTGTTGGGAGCTGAAGAATTTGGATTTGCAACTGCACCTTTGGTTGCTTCAGGCTGCATTATGATGCGAGTTTGTCATTTAAATACCTGTCCGGTAGGTATAGCAACTCAAAATCCAGAACTGAGAAAGAAGTTTAAGGGGAAACCAGAGCATGTAGTCAACTATATGTATTTTGTAGCACAGGAATTGCGAGAAATCATGGCACAACTGGGCTTTAGAACAGTAAACGAAATGGTTGGTCAGGTACAAAAACTAGACAGAAACAAAGCCATTGAACATTACAAAGCCGCGGGTATAGACCTTACTCCGATTTTACATCAGATCGATGTTCCCAAAGGAACGAAATTGTACAATACCCAGACCCAAAAACACAATATAGAAGACTCAATTGAATTTGAAATTATCGAAAAGGCCCATCCAGCTCTTTTTAGAAAAGAAAAAATCACCTTAGATTTTGGTATAAAAAATACCGATAGAGCAGTTGGTGCAATTATAAGCAATGAGATATCAAAAATATATGGTGCAGAAGGGCTTCCAGATAACACCCTTAAACTAAACTTTACCGGTTCTGCCGGACAAAGCTTTGGTGCATTTGCCACCAAGGGCTTAACAATGGTTGTGAATGGCAACACAAACGACTACCTCGGAAAGGGCTTGTCTGGAGCTAAGCTAATCATTAAAGTACCGTATAAATCGACCTTACAGCCAGAAGATAATGTCATAACAGGTAACGTAACCTTATATGGAGCTACCGCAGGAGAAGCCTATATTAATGGAAAAGCTGGTGAACGTTTTTGTGTTCGGAACTCCGGTGCTAAAGCGGTCGTAGAAGGTATTGGCGATCATGGTTGTGAATATATGACAGGAGGAATAGCCGTAATTCTTGGAGAAGTGGGAAGGAATTTTGGAGCTGGAATGAGTGGTGGTATAGCTTATGTTCTGGACGAAAAAGGAAATTTCAGAAAAAGATGCCAGCAAGAGGCTCTCAATTTATTAGATGTAGAAGAAGACAACGATATAGCAGAACTAAAAGAATTGATAGA
>CAZWPZ010000181.1:0-13007 GCA_964636005.1 uncultured Eudoraea sp. | reverse complement strand
GGATTGCTTCATGATCAATATAACGAAGGCAAAGGTATGGAATAGCCTGCATAATAGGACGGTTCCACTTGCGATTCTATGGAATTGTCTTCTTAAATTAGCCTCGGACAAACGATGTTTTTGCAATAATCCAAAATGGAGAATGAAAGTTACAATTGAAAAAAGTTGGGAAGCGGTACTTAAAGAAGAATTTGATAAAGATTATTTTAAAGCTTTAGCTGCCTTTGTTCGCAGCGAATACCAAGAATACAACTGTTACCCAAAAGGGAAAAATATTTTTGCCGCTTTTAATCATTGTCCATTTGATAAGATTAAGGTTGTGATTATAGGGCAGGACCCTTATCATGGGCCCATGCAAGCCAATGGGCTTTGTTTTTCAGTAAACGAGGGTATTAGCCACCCGCCATCTTTAAAAAATATCTTTAAAGAATTAGAAAGTGATATTAATAAGCCATATCCCAAGAATGGTGATTTGTCTTTTTGGGCAAAGCAGGGGGTCCTTCTTTTAAATGCTACATTAACCGTACGTGAAAAAGAGGCAGGAAGCCATCAGAACAAAGGTTGGGAAGTATTTACCGATAGTGTTATCCAAACGATTTCTTCTCAGTTAGAAGGGGTAGTATTTCTCCTGTGGGGAGGTTATGCAAGAAAGAAGAATAAATTAATCAACCGTTCTAGGCACCGTATTCTAGAATGTGGACATCCTTCTCCCCTAAGTGCGAATAGAGGTTATTGGTTTGGTAACAGGCATTTTAGTAAAACGAACTCGATACTAGTTGGGTTGGGGAAAACCCCTATAGATTGGTAATTAGGGATTTTGAATCTACCTTGGATTGAATCAAATTAAGCGTAAACAACGTATTTTGTACCTCCTCGAGTGTATCTCGTTCCAACTGACTCTGACTCCATTCCGTTATTTGAAGCCATTCTTGAATATCATTAATTTCCTGATTATAAGTATTTGCCAGAGTTCTGTCAATACTTGGAATTTTTTTAAATTCTCTGGTATAAGAATTAATAAGTTCCACAATAACTTTTATTTCATCATGATGGTTCTTAAGTGCGTTGCTGGATGCAGCAATAACAAAACAAGGCCATGGTGTCGGGCAACTTCCTAAGCGCCTAAAAACGCCTGTATCTACATAGGGCTTTGTGGTAAATTTTTCCCATAAAAAGTAATCCGAAGTACCTGAAGTTAAACTTTCAATTGCACCATCTAAAGTATTTATTATGTTAAATTTAAGTTTGTCAATTTTCCAATTATTTTTTTTGGCATTGACATAGGACATTAAATGACTTCCACTTCCTTTTCTACTAATGGCAGCAATTGTACCTTCAAGTTCATCTAGTTGGTGGTAAGGGCTATTCTCACCAACATGAATACCCCAGAGTAGAGGGGATGAAATATAGGATTGAATAATTTTTGATGGGTTTCCTTCTATAATACTTCGTATAATACCTTCTGTAAGGATTATAGCCAGATCGGTATTATTTTCTTGAAGCAGCTGGCTCATTTTACCGGTTCCTTCAGGAACATCCATCCACTCTAAGTTTATACCTTTTGTTTTAAATACTCCTTCGTCTATGGCCATTAGCCACGGAAGGTTAAAGTGTTCTGGAACCCCGACAATTCTAATGGTTTTCAAAAGCTGGTAATTTTATCTAATGAATATTGAATAAGGTGATCTATGGCCTTGACCGGATTTTTAGAAAACGTGCCATGAACCCTATTGGCCAAGATTACATTTATGGAAGCTGCACGGTGTCCCATTAATTTTGATAAACCAAAAATTGCAGAAGTTTCCATTTCCAAGTTGGTCAGTTTTTTATCCCGATAGCTAAAAGACGATAATTTAGCAGGAATATCTTCATCTTCCAGCTTTAAGCGCAATTTCCTTCCCTGGGGACCATAGAACCCCACATTTGTTGCAGTAAATCCCATTCTGGTCATTTCTGATTTCAGCTTTTCTGTTAAGACCGTATCCGATTCGACTACATATGGAATTGATTTATACACAGACCATTCCATATGATCTATAAAGGCCAATTGCATTTCAGGATATTGAATGTGCTCACTGTTGTAATAATGTAAAACACTATCGAATCCCATGGCATATTCGCTAAGTAAAAATGAATCTAATGGGATAAATGGTTGTATACTTCCTGAGGTACCTAATCGTATTAGGTCTAAACTTGTCTTTTCAGGTTTTACGGTTCGTTCTTTAAAATCAATATTTACAAGGGCATCCAATTCATTCAGAACAATATCTATATTATCGGCGCCTATTCCTGTAGATAACACAGTTAACCTTTTTCCATTGCATACGCCTGTATGGGTGACAAATTCTCTGTTTTCTTTTTTTAATTCTATCGAATCAAAATAGCTAGATATTAAGGGAACTCTTTTGGGATCCCCAACCAATAGTATAGTGGCGGCAATATCTTCTGGAACTAGATTAAGATGGTATATACTTTTGTCTGAATTGAGAATGAAATCAGAACCTCCTAACTGCATATTACAGTTTTAATATCCTACTAGTCTCGGTATTGTAAAGAAAATTATACTTAAGAGCTCCTCCGAGATATACTTCAGAATCTCTTATCTGGGAGTAATAATTGTTTTCACTAAAAAGAATTGACTTTCCTTTTCTAGTTAACCGCACTGGATTAAAAGAAGAGAAAAGAGGTTTTAAATTAGATATAACCCTATCGTATTGCGTGTCTCCAAAACCGTATGTATTCTGGATGCTGCTTAAACTTGTCAATAGTTCTTTTTTGGATTTGGGCTTATCGTTTACAGCAATTTCTAAAATTTGATTCTCTAGTTCGTTTAAACCGTTTTTGATAGTAGGAAAACGTTTTAGATGAGCTTTTATCGCGTCAGAAAGATAATCGTATTGGTAATTATCATAATCCATTAAGTTCTCTAAACGAATGGGATTATCACTGCAATATAATTGCCAAACATAATCGGCATATTCAATATCATTTTGCGATAACTTTGTCTTTTTTTCGTACATCCTTAGCAAGTGTTCATCGCTAAGTTCGTTAAGACCATACAATTTGGAAGTGTTGTCTTCATTTCCGCTACAAACTAAATATATTTCGGCATAGCGTCTATGTTTTTTCAGCCAACTTAGAACTGCTAACATATTGACCTGACAGAACAAATCGTATTCAAACCATAAAATAATTTGATCTTGTTGCTTGTGATTACAAAGGGATCGATACTCTTTAAGAGTTTTTTCCACAAACCAAGATTTACTGACTTTGTAATTTTTATGAAGAAATTCGAAGCGGGTTTTCCAGAAGGACTCACTTCCTACGTTGGTTTCGGTTTTTCCTTCACAAAGCATTTCCCTCCAAGTGATAATCTCGCCCTTCAGCTGAAGTGTTTTTAACTTTTGGGTAAAATTATCCCCGTTAGTAATATGCAGTTGGGAACTCATTTTGATATAGTTGTTTAGGTTATAACGATTAAAAGTAACACTTAATCGAAATAAATAAAAAAAAATTAACAGAAAAAGCGCCACAATCTTCATTTCTAAACCCAATGAAAAAAAATATAAATGGCCTTAGAAATCTTAACCGCCTACTCGCTTCGTTTTAAAACCCATGATTCCAAGCTGTTGCATTATCTTATCTCGGAAATTTCCCTGAATAAGGATGCTATTATTTTTTACAGTACCGCCTACACTCCATTTTTTTTTGAAAATCTTGGCGATGTTTTTTAATTCTTCATCACTTCCTTCATAGCCTTCAATAAGCGTTATAGGTTTGCCTTTTCTTTTTTCGTATTTGCAAATAATGGGGTTTTCCTGCAAGCTATATGCTGCTGCTTCGGCTGACTTTTTTTCTTCTTTTAAAGGAGTGTGGTCGGGGAATAACTTTTTTAGTTGGTCTTCAAGGTCCATAACTTAATGGTATAGGAATTGCTTATTTTTTGATTAATCCTAATTCGACTAGTCTTTCATTTAAATACGCCCCTGCGGTGGTATCTTCAAAAGATTTCGGATGTGTCTCATCAATACAACTTTCCAGACAATTTAGCTGCATATTACTAACGGGATGCATAAAGAAAGGAATAGAATACCTGGAAGTACTCCATAATTCTTTAGGCGGATTAACCACACGATGAATGGTCGATTTAAGTTTGTTGTTTGTTAGTCTGGAGAGCATGTCCCCAACATTTATCATTAATTGATCGGAATCCGCAATGGCATCAATCCATTCTGCTTTGTGATTTTGTACTTGTAATCCTTTACCCTGAGCACCCATCAGAAGGGTGATTAAATTGATATCTCCATGAGCGGCCGCTCTTACTGCTTCCTTAGGCTCTTCCACAATAGGAGGGTAGTGGATAGGACGTAAAATAGAATTCCCATTTCGAATGTATTCGTCGAAATAAGTTTCGGGAAGAGCAAGATGTAAAGCCAATGCCCGTAAGACATATTTTGCGGTTTTTTCTAACATTTTGAAGGCTTCTTTACCGACTCTGTTAAATTCAGGTAATTCTTTAACTACCACATTATCAGGGTATTCAGCCTTTAGAATAGGGTCGTTTTCTACATATTGTCCAAAATGCCAAAACTCTTTTAGGTCTCCTTCTTTTCTTCCTTTAGCGTGTTCTTTGCCAAACGAAGTGTAACCTCTTTGTCCGCCAATTCCATCTATCTCATACGTATCTTTGATCTCTTGAGGTAAGTTAAAAAAGTTTCTTACTTCCTCATAGAGACTATCAACAAGCTCTTCTGTCAGAAAATGTCCGCTTAAAGCAACAAAACCAATTTCTTCAAACGCATTTCCAATATTGGAAATAAATTTTTGTCTTTTTGAATTATCATCACTTAAGAAATTCTCTAAGTTAACACTTGGTATACCACTCATTCTGGAACTTTTAGTTTAGTTCCAAAGTTAGTAAAATATTCATGCAAACAAGAGCCCCATAAGCTCCGATAAATGCAATCAAAATTGCTACATTTATAACCAGATAACATCTAATAAAGGTTTATGCGATATACTGCTGGGAATGTTACAAAAGAGAAGCAATTAGAATTGTACAAAGAAATGCTTAAAGCCCGTATGATTGAAGAAAAGATGTTAATTCTTTTACGACAGGGTAAAATTTCTAAATGGTTTAGTGGTATTGGACAGGAAGCAATATCTATAGGTGTTACCATGTCTTTAGCCAAGGATGAATATATCCTTCCTATGCATAGGAACTTAGGCGTATTTACCACTCGCAAAGTACCTATGCGCCGTCTGTTTTCTCAATGGCAAGGAAAAAAAAGCGGTTTTACAAATGGAAGAGACAGAAGTTTTCATTTTGGCACTCAGGAGTATAAAATTATTGGTATGATTTCTCATTTGGGACCTCAACTTGGGGTTGCAGACGGGATAGCTCTGGCAGACCTATTAAAGAAACAAAATAAAGTTACCGCAGTTTTTACTGGAGAAGGGGCTACCAGTGAAGGGGATTTTCACGAAGCCTTAAATGTTGCTGCCGTTTGGAGTTTGCCGGTTATGTTTTGCGTTGAAAACAATGGATATGGTCTTTCTACTCCAATTCAAGAACAATTTAAATGTAAAGATATAGCGGATAAGGGGGTTGGTTATGGTATGGAATCTCATATTGTAAACGGAAACAATATATTAGAAGTTTATCAAAAAATTTCTGAACTCGCCGAAAGTGTACGTACTAAACCACGGCCTATTTTGATAGAATTTAAGACTTTTCGAATGCGAGGCCACGAAGAAGCTAGCGGAACTAAATACGTACCCAAGCAATTAATGCAAGAATGGGCAGCCAAGGATCCTATCGAAAACTATGTGGCGTATTTGCACGAGGCAAAGATTCTCTCCGAAAGTGTTGAAGTGGAATACAAAAAAGAAATCATCCATGAGATAGAGAGTGAACTGCAGTTGGCTTTTGATGAAGAGAAGATAGAATTTGATGAAACTAAAGAATTAAATGATGTTTATAAAAAGGTTGTATACGAGGAGTATACACCTAATATTAAGACTAAAAATATCAGATTGGTGGATGCCATCTCTGAGGGGCTAAAGCAGTCCATGTCTATGCACGAAAACCTGGTTATAATGGGGCAAGATATAGCAGAATACGGAGGTGTATTTAAGATAACCGAAGGTTTTGTAGAGCTTTTTGGAACATCCAGAATTCGCAACACACCTATTTGTGAATCTGCTATCGTCTCCGCTGCCATGGGTCTTTCCATAAATGGTATGAAGGCAATTGTGGAAATGCAATTTGCAGATTTTGTGAGTAGTGGTTTCAATCCAATCGTAAATTATCTGGCCAAAGTCCATTATCGATGGAATGAAAATGCCGACGTTGTAATTCGTATGCCATGTGGTGCTGGAGTAGGAGCAGGTCCTTTTCATTCCCAAACAAATGAGGCCTGGTTTACCAAAGTTCCGGGGTTAAAGGTTGTGTATCCTGCCTTTCCCTATGATGCCAAAGGACTTCTTAATACCGCTATAAACGATCCCAACCCAGTCCTTTTCTTTGAGCATAAAGCACTATACAGGAGTATTTATCAGGATGTACCCACAGGATATTATACCTTACCCCTTGGTAAAGCTTCCATTTTGCGTGAAGGAACGGCTCTGAGTATTGTTACTTATGGAGCGGGGGTTCATTGGGCTACAGACTATTTAGATGAACATCCAGAAGTGGATGCAGACCTTATAGACCTTCGCTCTCTTAACCCGTTGGATACGGAAGCCATATTCACGACTGTTAAGAAGACTGGGAGACTTCTTATACTACAAGAAGATACGATGTTTGGAGGTATTGCCAGTGATATTTCTGCTCTGGTGATGGAGGAGTGTTTTGAATTTTTGGATGCGCCTGTGAAAAGAGTCGCTAGTCTTGAAATGCCAGTACCTTTTGCAAGAAATCTGGAAAACGGGTTTTTACCTTTAAAAAGATTGGAACAAGCAGTAGAAGAAATATTAGCATATTAGGCTTCTTTCTTTGAGATTTAGTCTGGTAAATTCTTATCTTTCTAGGAATAAAAAAGTATAAATAATCGATTATGAAAAATACAATTGGAATCACACTGTTTTTGATGCTGCTGGTATTGGTATCCACCCAACCAATGCAGGCACAGAAGATGAAGAAAAAGACCCTGAAAGGGACTTGGACCTTATCCGAAATGCGGTTTGTTGGGGAAGAAGGACTTTATAAGGCAAACCTATTTGGAGTAGCAGACTCCCCATGTTTTAAAGGAGGGGAGTGGATGTTTATCCCTAACAATGGTACCGGTCGGTTTTCCATTAACGAAGCGAAAAGGTGTGAAGAAGGGACGCATCGCATTCTCTGGTCGTTCATTGACAATGGAAATGGCACTGCACAAATAGAATTTAAAATGGTGGACAATAAAAACAAACCTTTGAGTGATAACCTCGAAGGTTACAGCATGTTGGTAGAATCCCTGTCTAAAGAACAAACTGTGTTGAGGATCCAAACCGACTACGATGGGCGGCCTTTCGATATCGTAATGACATTGGATAAAGTATCAAAAGACGTAACTCTTTAAACTAAACAAGATGAAAACAGTAAAAAAAATAACAAGTATCTTTCTTATAGCTTCCATGTTAATGGTGGTCAATACAGGGTGTAATGCCATTAAAAACTCCAATAAAACGCAAAGAGGTGCAGGTATAGGTGTGGCAGGAGGAGCTTTAGTTGGAGGACTTATTGGTGGAAATATTGGAGGAGCTCTCATTGGAGCCGCTATTGGTGGCGTAGCAGGAGGGATAATTGGAAATCAAATGGACAAACAGGCCAAAAAAATTGAGGAGGTAGTTCCTGGTGCGGATGTAAAAAGAGTAGGAGAGGGTATTCAAATTATCTTTGATGATAAGAGTGGTGTAAACTTTGCCTTTAATAGTTCGGATTTAACTACTGGAGCAAAAAGCAACCTCGATAAAGTAGCAGAAATATTTATTGAATTCCCAGATACAGATCTAATGCTTGAAGGACATACCGATAGTACAGGGGATGATAATTACAATATGAGTCTGTCTAAACGAAGAGCCGATGCGGTGGCAAAATATCTTCAGAAACAAGGAGTTGCTGCTAATAGAATGTCTGTAAAGGCCTTTGGAGAAACCGCTCCGAGATTTGACAACGCGACCAAAGAAGGACAAGCCAAAAACAGAAGGGTTGAGATTGGTGTAGCTGCGAATGAGCAAATGATTGAAGATGCCAAGGCGCAGGCAAATTAATGGGTGTTTGGCCTAACCTGAAAACCTCAAACATAATACCAGGGTTTTTAAGTGTATTCCTGCAATAATGAGTTTATACGATATTGCAATTATTGGTGGTGGATTAGCGGGTCTGACTGCAAGTATCGACTTATCTCGCAAAGGTTATCGCGTAGTCCTATTCGAAAGGGAGGACTATCCGCGTCATAAGGTATGTGGAGAGTATATTTCAAACGAAATTGTTGGGTATTTTACACAAATTGGAATCACATTAAATGATGCGATACCGATTAACAGGGTCCAGATATCCAATGTAACAGGAAATAAGGTAGAAGTACCATTACCCCTTGGTGGAATAGGATACAGCAGGTACGCCCTGGATGCACATCTATACCGATGTGCTTTAAATGTGAATGTTGAGGTGCTACATGCGGAAGTGACAAGCGTAAATTTTGTTGGGGATTATTTTAATGTTAATCTAGCGAATAAAAGATGTTTTAGGGCTAAAATTGCCATAGGTGCTTTTGGCAAGAGATCGGTGCTGGACAAGAAATTAAATCGAAAGTTTTTAAGCAGGAAGGCACCCTGGCTTGGTGTAAAAGCGCACTATACATTAGAAGACTATCCCGACGATTTGGTGGGCATTCACAACTTTAAAGGGGGTTATGGTGGCTTGTCCAAAGTAGAGACAGGATCGGTCAATTTTTGTTATTTAGCTTCTTATGCAAGTTTTAAGAAATTCAAAAATATTGCTAAATACAATCAGGCTGTTGTTAGGCAAAATCCTATATTAAAAGAGTTTCTTTCCAAGGCTGAGCCAGTATTCGAAAAGCCAATAAGTATTGCGCAAATTTCATTTGCGAAAAAGAAGGCTGTGGAGGATCATATATTGATGTGTGGGGATACCGCTGGTTTGATTCATCCTCTTTGCGGAAATGGGATGGCCATGGCTATACATTCTGCAAAAATAGCCTCAGATAAAATTCATACCTTCCTGAGCCGCACAACGTACAGCAGAGAACAGCTCGAAATAGACTATCAAACCGAATGGGATAAACAATTTAGCGTACGGCTTGCGACAGGCCGAATTTTACAAAGATACTTTACAATGCCATTGGTTACTGGTGCTTTTCTTCCTTTGGCCAAAAACTTCCCGAAACTATTGAATTCCATTATTAGTAAAACCCATGGCAACCCCATCCAAATATGAAGAAGTTTACAAAGCGTAGTACTGCTCCAGAGATAATGGACACCTTTGAGGAAGATGGGCAACTATTGCAAAAGGTTTTTGGCGATATCAACAAAGCTAACAGTCTTCTGGGGGGAACCTCCATTACTTTGAATGCGGTAGATGCTCTTGTCTCTAAAGTTCCAAAACCTCACTATACTATTGTGGATATGGGATGTGGTGACGGTTCGTTATTAAGACTTTTGGCAAGAAAATACAGAGCTGAAGCTTCTGATTTTTCCTTTATTGGTGTTGATCAAAATAAATTGGCACTTCAATTAGCACAAGAGAAATCAATGGCCTATCCGGAAATAAGCTTTGTGCGTGGGGATATATTGGATATAAAACCTCAGGAATGGAATTGCGACATTCTGATGTGTAACCTGACTATGCATCATTTTGATGATAATCAAATTAAAGATTTTGTCAGTCAATTTATCGAACTTTCTGATATTGGAGTGGTTATCAATGATTTGGAAAGAAGTGTGCTTGCCTATTATTTATTTAAGCTATTTAGTAGTATTTTTATCAAAACAAAGATTGCTAAACAAGATGGCCTTGTCTCCATAAAAAGAGGTTTTACGAAAAAGGAACTAGAATACTTATCGCTCTCCTATCCCAAGGTAAACCATACGATTAAATGGAAGTGGGCCTTCAGGTATTTATGGGTCATGGAACTTGACCAAAAAACAACTTCATGAATTCTGTACACATAGAACATGTTGCCAAAGAACTGCCTAAAACAAGCAGAACCACTAGTGAAATAATACCTATGGTAGATACCTGGTTGTCTGGCCAGGACGACCGATTTAGAAGAAAGGTTATTAAAATATTTGAGGGGGCAGGGGTAGACAAACGATATTCTATAATGGATGCCGAAGCAGTTTTTACTGCCACCAGTTTTGAGGATAAAAATAGAATTTACGCCAGAGAGGTTAAAAAGTTAGGGGCTTCAGTGCTAGCGAAGGCTTTGAAGGCTCGCAATTGGAAGGAAGACACTCTGGACTATATTATTACCGTGAGTTGTACTGGCATTATGATACCTTCTTTAGATGCCTACATCGTGGATGAACTTTCTCTCAGACAAGATATTGTCCGTTTGCCGGTTACTGAGATGGGGTGTGCTGCAGGGGTTTCCGGATTGATATATGCTTCCAATTTTCTAAAAGCTACTCCGAATAAAAGAGCAGCTGTAATTGCAGTGGAAAGTCCGAGTGCCACCTTTCAGTTAAATGATTTTTCAATGGCCAATATGGTTAGTGCAGCCATTTTTGGAGATGGGGCTGCGTGTGTGTTACTGAGTTCTGATGAAGAATCTTCTTCTCCAAGGATTGTTGCGGAAGAAATGTATCATTTTAAGAATTCAACCCATCTCATGGGCTTTGATGTTGTTAATACTGGTCTTAAAATGATTTTAGACCCTGCTGTTCCGCAGGTTATTGCTGAACATTTTTCTGATATAGTATTTCCATTTTTGAAAAAGAATGGAGTAACTATAGATGAATTGGAACATCTGATTTTTCATCCAGGAGGAAAAAAAATAGTAGAAACAGTTGAAAACCTTTTTAAAGGACTAGGAAAAAATATAGAAGATACGAAGGAGGTCTTGCGACAATATGGAAATATGAGTAGTGTGACGGTATTGTATGTTCTGGAACGATTCTTAGCTGCAAAAAAAGCCAAAGACTCTTATGGTTTAGTTCTCAGTTTTGGTCCGGGATTTTCCGCGCAAAGAGTTTTGTTGAAATGGTAGATGACATGGAGTCAAATCAAGAAAAATGGGTATTAATATTGGGAGGTAGTCGTGGTCTCGGACTAGCAACGGCTCAGAAACTAGGTACTAATGGGTTTAATCTTCTGATAGTTCACAGGGATAGGGCTAAGGCATTACCCGAATTTGATAAAGAAGTAGAGAAGATAAAATCGAATGGTGTTCAGGTCTTTAGTTTTAATAAGGATGCGACAAGAGACAAGGGAAGGAAAGAAATTATAGACAGCGTTAAAGAGCGGATCGGAACTGCCCGGATTAGTCTAATGATACATAGTATAGCTAAAGGCAGCCTAAAGCCAATACTTAGCTCTGTAAATGACCCCCTTAAAGGAGAAGATATAAGAATTACTGTAAATGCTATGGGGATAAGTTTTTACGATTGGGCGTCTGCCTTATTGGAAGCCGGACTCTTTTCAAAGACTGCCAGAGTTATTGCCTTTACCAGTGAGGGTAGCTCCAAGACCATCCCGGGTTATGCCGCAGTTTCTGCTGCCAAAGCAACCTTGGAATCCCTTATGAAAAGTATGGCCGTGGCCTTTGCTTCCCAAGGTTTAAGGGTAAATTGTATTCAGTCTGGCGTTGTTAATACCACTTCATTACGACTAATCCCAAATTACGAGAGATTAATAGAGCAGAGTAAGAAAAGGAATCCATATAAACGTCTCACGACCCCCGAAGACGTGGCAAATGTGGTTTTTTTGCTGTCCTCAAAGGATGCTGAATGGATTAATGGATGCGTTATCAAGGTAGACGGAGGAGAAAGTTTAATATAAAATGAATTACGCTAAGATTATAGAGCAACTACCGTATACCAAACCGTTTTTGTTTGTTGATTCTATTCTAGACATAAGCGAAAATGGTGCAAAAGGCACATTCTTCTTTGGAAAAGAGTTAGATTTCTATAAAGGTCATTTTAAGGATTTTCCAATTACCCCTGGAGTAATACTTACCGAGTGCTGTGCGCAGATAGGATTGGTGTGTCTTGGGATTTATTTAATGGAAGAAGAACCAAAAGACCGCCCAAAACAACATAATGTGGTTATGACTTCCAGTTCTGTGGAATTTATAAAACCAGTCTACCCGGACCAAAGAGTAACAGTGGTTTCTGAGAAAATTTATTTCAGGTTTAATAAGCTCAAATGCAAGGTTAGGATGTACAATGATCAGGAACAGCTAATTTGTAAGGGAGAATTAGCCGGCATTTTTAAAACCGGAGTAAATGAAGCCTAGGGTAGTGATTACGGGATTGGGTGTGTGTGCACCAAACGGGATAACCATACCAGACTTTTTATCCAGTTTAGAAAGAGGGACTAGTGGAATACAATTTGATCAAGATTTAAAAGAGATTGGCTTTGGTTGTCAGGTTTCCGGGAGGCCAAATATTCCAGCGGAAACATTAAACAAATACTTTAGTGTATTAGAACTAAAAGGGTTAAATTCCAGTGGGTTAGTATATGGCACTATTGCAGGGATGGATGCTTGGAAGGATGCTGGTATTTTACCAAATAACTCGAAAGAGCCAGACTGGGACAGCGGCATTGTATTTGGCACGGGAATTTTGGGAGTAGACAAGTTTAGAGAAGCCATTCACCTAATTGATGCCAAACAAACCAGAAGGTTAGGAAGTACCTCTGTTCTTCAGACTATGGCTAGCGGAATAAGTGCTTTTCTAGGAGGGAAATTGGGTTTAGGGAATCAGGTAACCACAAATTCTTCGGCTTGTTCTACAGGCACGGAGGCTGTGCTGATGGCCTATGATCGGATTATACAGGGAAA